>CAZRID010000166.1:0-7152 GCA_964600055.1 uncultured Acidimicrobiaceae bacterium | reverse complement strand
GCTTCCAGCGGGTTGGAGACCTGATCTGGTCCGCCGCCGACTCCCGGGTGCGTGGGTTCCTGCTCGGGGCCACTGCCGGAAGGACCACCCTGGAAGGTGAGGGCCTGCAGCATCAGGACGGCCACAGCCATGTGCTTGCCACCTCGGTGCCCGCGTGCGAGGCATACGACCCCTCCTTCGCCTACGAGGTGGGGACCATCGTCGAGCATGGCCTGAAGCGGATGTACGGGGAGAAGCCCGAGGACGTCTTCTATTACCTGACCCTCTACAACGAGAACTACTCACAGCCACCCCGCGCGGAAGGTGTGGAACAGGGCATCATGGACGGGCTTTACAAATGGGCGGACGGTCCCGAGGCCACCGGGCAGAAGGTGGCGATTCTCTTCTCCGGATCCGCCAATCTGGCGGCTAGGCAGGCTGCGAGCGAACTGGCCGAGCACTATGACATCAGCGCCGAGCTGTGGTCGGCCACGTCGTACAAGAAGCTGCGGGAGGAGGCCCTGTCGGTAGACCGGTGGAACCTGTTCCATCCCACCGAGACGCCACGAACGCCGTACATCACTCAGGCGCTTGCTGGTGTCAAGGGCACGATTGTCGCAGTCACGGATTACATGAAGTTGGTGCCCGATCAGGTGTCACGTTGGGTCCCGTGGCCATTCGTGACCCTTGGAACCGACGGGTTTGGTCGCTCCGACAACCGGAAGGCACTGCGCCGCTTCTTCGAGGTCGACACCGGGCACGTGGTGTCCGCCACGTTGTCGAGTCTGGCTGCCCAAGGACTCGTGCCCAAGGACCTGGTCAAGGACGCCTTCGACCGATACCAGATCGATCCCGATGCACCTGACCCTGCCCACGCCCACTGATGACCTCGTACCGCGATCTCGTCAGCCGGGCCAAGGAGCAGATCTCCGAGATTCTGCCCGGGGATCTGGAGATGAGGCTGGCCGAGGTGGACGTCATCGACGTCAGGGAGGTAGGTGAGCACGCCCAGGGCGCCATTCCCGGGGCACGATTGCTTCCCCGCGGGTTGTTGGAGCGTGACATCTCCGGTGTCGTCCCAGACACCCGGAGACCGGTGATTGTCTACTGCGCCGGTGGTGGCCGATCGGCCCTCGCCGCCCTCAGCCTGAAGGAGATGGGCTACGCCGATGTGTCGTCGCTTGCCGGCGGCTTCGACCGATGGAAGGCCGAGGGCAGGGTCTGGCGCACCGACGAGGGGCTGACCGCCGATCAGAGGGAGCGTTACTCACGACATGTCCTCCTCCCCGAGGTCGGTGAGCAGGGTCAGACCCGTCTCCTCGAGTCGAAGGTACTCCTGATCGGCGCCGGTGGGCTCGGCTCGCCCGCCGCCCTCTACCTGGCTGCGGCCGGGGTGGGCACCATCGGGATCGTCGACTATGACACCGTCGACGCCACCAATCTGCAGCGACAGATCCTGCACAACCTGGATCGGATCGGCATGTCGAAAACAGACTCGGCGCGGGAGACCCTCTCTGCACTCAACCCCGATGTCAAGGTGGTCACCCACAACGAGCGTCTCACCGCCGACAACGCACTGAAGCTCATGACCGGATACGACGTCGTGGTCGACGGGGGCGACAACTTCCCCACCCGGTATCTGGTCAACGATGCCTCGCTCCACCTCAGGGTGCCGGTGGTTCATGGCTCCATCTTCCGTTTCGAGGGACAGGTCTCGGTGTTCCACCCCTATGAGGGGCCCTGCTACCGATGTCTCTTCCCGGAGCCACCCCCGCCCGAATTGGCGACATCGTGCGCCGAGGCCGGGGTGCTCGGTGTCCTCCCCGGGATCATCGGATCGATCGAGGCGATGGAGGCGATCAAGCTGTTGTTGGGCATCGGCGAGCCGCTGACGGGCCGACTGCTGATCTACGACGCCCTTGAGGAGGACTTCAGCACCGTCAATGTGGGCCGCGACCCGAACTGCCCCGCCTGCGCCGATCCCGACCAACCACCGCTGATCGTGGAGTACGACCAGGCCTGCCGTCCGGCCGGGAACGTCGAGCGTGCGTCTGCGTAACTGGGTTGCGCAGGTCCGCATATGACCCCTGTGGGTCTCAATTACGGGGTTTCCGAACAAATCCGTCAGGCCATCCTCACCCACGCCGACAACTGCGCCCCCAACGAGTGCTGCGGGCTGCTCGCCGCCGACGCCGAGGGCCGGATCACCTTTGTCTATCCGCTGACCAACGCCGATCCCTCCCCGATGTCCTACACCATCGATCCCGAAGAGCACTTCCACGCCCTACGTCACGCCGAGTCGAAAGATTGGGAGATCACAGGTGTCTTTCACTCGCACCCGAGGGGTCCGGCAACGCCTTCGATGATCGATGTCCGGAGTGCGCTCGAACCGGGGTGGGTGTATCTGATCGCGGCCCCGGGCGAACTGCGCGGGTTTCGGATCAGAGATGGTTTGGTCGAGGAGATCCGGCTGGACTGACCGGGCCCGCTCTCAGTCCCAGACGGTGACGATCACAGCCACGATCGAGTAGGCGATGATGGCGTTGATCCCGTTGATCAACCAGTACGAGCCACCTTTCTGCTCATAGACCTGGCTGACCAGAGCACCGACCACGCCGAATCCCACCCCGAGCGCGACCCCGAGCGCGACCCCGTCCACGACGTCGGCCGCACCGATGCCGCGAGCGATCAAAGCGATCACGATCGTGGTCACGAAGTACCCGATGAGGGTCGGGATGAACAACGTGGCGAGTGGCGGGCCCTCAGCTGTGGCATCGACCTTCGCCGCCCTCTGCCATGCATTGCTCAGGGGTGGCACCGAATACCAGACGGCACTGAACGCAAACCAAGCAAGCGTTGCCACCAGGATGGCGAGCCAGTTCAGGTCACCGAAGAAGTCGAAGATCATTGCGCCTTCCTTCCAGCCGATTGCGCATCAAGATACCGAGATCAAGGTCGCGGAGGGCTGGCCAAGCACCTGACCGAGCCTGTGGATCCGGAATCGTCAGGTCTGAGCGGACGGGAGTCGCATGAACCCCGCGTGTTGTTCGTGAATGATCACGCTTGCGTTCTCTCCCAACATCTCCACCTTTTGCTGCAGTTGCTCGAGCACCTTGTCGCTGGTCGACCGTAAACGTCGATCGTTCGTAGATCGATGAGTTCCGTGAACTTGCGGAAAGCGGGGCCTCCTATCTCCATGTGCAACTCCTAAGACGAAGAATCAGGATGAATCGCGACCAGCGTCATCCCCTCACCTTCCCCGTCGATGTAGAAGCCATAGGCAAGAAGCTGAGGCTCGTGGGCGTCTACGAACTCCACCAGCTCGCGTATAGCCGCCTTGACTTCCTCGAGCTTGCCCTTCCGGAGGTCAGAACGGTCGATGTAGACGATGGGATCCGACATGCTGCCTCCTCTTGGTCCCGGCCGCGGGGCGCACCCGTCGGGCAACACCCCGACTCGCGTAGGTCGATCGAGTTCTCTGGACAGAGCGTCGGAGGTGCGGGTGTGGAGATAAGGCCCATACTCCACCGCGCCGCGGAGGAGGCCCACACCGGTCGTGGTTTGGCCCGGCCGGTCAGCTCGGCGGTGCGATAAGGCCCAGTTCCCGAGGAAACAGATATCGATCGGCCAGGTAGTTGAGGATGCGCCGGGCGTCGCTGAACTTGTCGGCCACCACCCGGAGGAAGGAGGGCCCGTTGCCGACCATTGCCTCCGCTTCGTCGACTGCCCTCCGGTACCACCCGGCGCCGGCAGTCTCCAGGAATCTCATGCCCTCGTCCTCGACCAACGCCTCGGTGGGCCCGATGGCGGCGGATCGCGCCAGCTGCTCCCGATCCGCGACCGGGAACGGGTGACGCGCGGTGTGATCGGGAAGGACGCCGCTCAAGAAGAGTGCCACATCGCCGAGCCGGCGGTAGCCACCCGCGCGCTCGGCAGGAGGGAGAAGCTCGACCATCTCGGCGAGACGAAGTGGATCGAGCTCGTTGAAGCGCCGTCGGCGGTATCCGTCACGGGTCTTCACGACGAAAGAGCCGCTCGCCACCGTGTTGAACGAGTTCAGGAATTCGATGAGGAAATAGCGGCGGACGCCATCCTCGAAGAACTGGCGCAATGGCTCGACATCGAAGACCGGCAGCCGTTTGCCGGGACCGGACCACTCGGAGACATAACTCACATCGTGAAGATCGCAGGCCGCCCGTCCGACCAGGGCCCCGAAGGCAAGGAATGACGACGCGCCTGGGTCGAGAAGTTCCTGGGACGGATCGAAGATCGCATCGAAGAGAGTGCGGGATGCCAGCAACTCGTCGAATGCTTCGGGATCCTCCAGCATTCGTTCCTTCAGCGCCGAGTTGCCGATCCCGGCGGTTCGGGCCAGCAACTCGATGTCCCGTTGACTGAGATGCTCCAGATAGAGCAGCGGATAGTTCATCTCACACCCGACCGATCTTCCGGGTCAGGGTAAGGCCCTGACCTTCTGGCTCTGATCACCTTATGGATCGGCAGTCTTCTCGCATGGGATCAAGGGTCGATAGGCCCATCTGGCTCAAATCGCAGCGAACCATCCCATGGCGCCCCGGTCGGCCAGCCAGTGCTGGTGAGGATGGAACATGTATCGCCCCACCGTAGGCAGGATGAACTCGAGGATCGCCCGCTGTGCCATCCCGAGGGTGATGGTGTCATCACGAAACGCAGGGCTCTCCCCCATCCCGGCCGGGTACACGTCGAAGGTCTCGGCGTGGAGATGGAACGAGGCGACCGGCTCGTGCTCGAGCATGTTCACCACGTATGCCCGAATCGGCTCCCCGACCGGGACCTTGATCGGATAGTTGTGATAGAAGCCCGCCACCCCGTTCCAGGCCACAATCCCGTTGCGCCCGATCTCGTTGTTGGAGAAGCCGGAGAGCAAGAGCGCCACCTCGGTGGCCGGGGGACGGCCTCCGGGCGGGTCGACAATCATCATCCCGTACAGGCCACGCGAGATGTGCTCGGCAAGCGGTGCCGTATGACAGTGATATGGATGGACTCCGGCCGGGCCGGCTTCGATCTCATAGGTCGTCTCCCCACCCGGCGGGATCGGCTCCCACCCATCGTGCTCGGGACGGTGCGAGCCATGGAAGTGGATGTTGTGCGGGTGGCCGGTGCGATTCTCGAAATGGATCCTGAGCACATCACCCTCGGTGGCCCTGAGGATCGGAGCCGGAACCGACCCGTTGTAGGTCCAGGCCTCGACCAGGGCTCCTTCCCCGACCTCGATCAGTCGCTCTTCGACCGCGATCTCGATCTCCCGCACCGAGCCTGCGGGGCGACCGTCCGATTTTGGGGGGAAAGTGTGATGATCCAGATCGGCGGAGCCCACGCTCGCCAGCGGAGCATGCACATGGCCATAGAGCCCCGATGCCCCATCTTCGTCAATCGTGGAGTGCCCGACAGTTCCGGCACTGGTGTAGTCGCCATCGGCAGCCTGAGCCTGATGCTGGACGGTGTGGCCTAGGAGCGACCCGCCGATGAACACCGCCCCACCAACACCGAATTTCTTCAGCAGCTGACGTCGGGAGAGGCCGTCATCCATGAGAGCTCAGACGATCCCACCCACCACCATGCCGAGACCGATGAACAGCGCATATACGGCCATGCCGCCTCCCATGAACACCCATCTCTGCCAGGAAGGGATCGAGCTCTTGCCGAATATGTAGTAGGCGATGACGCCGAGGAAGGGAATGATCAGCACCGCCGCCATCCAGCCGATGATCTTGCCCCGACTCAGATCCTCCCTGCGGGACAGGTCCCACAGGGCGAGCACCACCCACGACGTGTACAGGACCAGCGGCAGAACGTATGCGTACAAGCCGAAGAAGACCCCGGCCGCCGAGGCCAAGCTGACACCCATGATGTTGATTCCTTTCTTCTGTGTGACTTCCAAATCCGGGGGCATCTCAGGAGTGACGATGCTGTCGAGATCAGGCTTCGAACCGACGAAAACGTCGACCGCGGGGACCACCGGCGCCTCGGCGCCCCCTGGCATGTTGGGCTGTGGCTCCAAGCGGGGCATGGCGCTGAGGTCGGGTTCGGGCTGAAGACCGAGACCGCTCTCGAAGAGACGCCCGAGCTGTGCCGTGGCCGAACCGAATTCGAACAGGGCCGGAAGTCGGATTCCTTGGCAGGGCTGTTTGAACTCGAGGGCAGCAGGCAACGAGGACGTATGCTCGTTGTTCTCGAAGCAGTTGCCTGAATCGGCCGGGCCGGCAAGGGTCAGGTCGGCCAGACCTGAGCCTTCGACGACATTGCCCACGATGCGGTGGTCGAACGACATGTAGAAGTTGGCATCGAGCATGGGGAGCACGATGATCCCGCTCTGCGGATGGTTGATCACCCGATTCCGCGACACATATGAGTCGCCCCCACCCGAAAGCATGATCCCATTCCCCTGCGCAGCCCATTGGAGGGCCTGGGCAGGAGCGTCGACGTTCCCGTTGTCGTGGACCAGGTTCCCCACGATGTTGGCCCCATGGAATGGTGGCAACAGCTCACCGTCCAGTGTGTTCGGGGCAATCCCGGAGAGGTTGTGCCTGAAGACAGAATTGACGATATAGAGCTGAGTCGAGGCGTTGGTCCCGGAAAATCCCAGCCCGTTCCATTCGGAGATCGAGTCGGTGAGGGTCGCCTGACAGGGGTCGCATTGACCGATGTAGAAGCCGGCATCGGGAGAACCCGAGGCATACGAATGCTCGAGCAGCCCGTCGCTCGAGTCGAAGGCGTAGATCCCGTAGTCGGCGTTTTCGAACGCCGTGAGATATGACCCGCGATATCCCCGCACTCCTGTCCAGAAGACACCGTTCCCGGTGGCGTTGCGAACGGTCAGGTTCTCGACGGCGACACCGTCGGCAAAGAACACCTCGATGCCGTTTGGTCGTTGGAGCTCACCGTCGATGACCACCTCGTTTCGGTCTACACCCCTGATCGTGAGTCCCGGTGTGGTCACCTCGACCTCCTCCCGGTAGATCCCACGGTCGATCAGGACCAGATCACCCGGTCCTGCCGCGTCCACCGCAGCCTGGATGGTCGGGTAGTCCTGGGGCACGAGACGGGTCTCACCTGACCACTCCGAAGGAGAGTCGGTCCCCGGGTCCCCCAAGGCCGCCGGCGACGGGTCACCGACTGGGGGGCCGGCACAGG
>CAZRID010000165.1:0-7161 GCA_964600055.1 uncultured Acidimicrobiaceae bacterium | reverse complement strand
CGGCCCTTGCGGCCCCCCTTCGGGGGAGGAAACGCAACCTCCGTTTCTCCCCCCGCAGGGGGAGGGGGACTCTTGAAGACCCCCAAACGTCGCTTCGCTCCTGGGGAGGAAACGCAGCCTCCGTTTCTCCCCCCGCAGGGGGGAGTACCCCGGAGGGGGGAGGGGGGACTCTGGGGCCGAGCGAACCTATCTGTCCTCCGCCATGACCACGCCCATGGCGGAGGCGGTCTGCAGGTAGGGCAGGGCGCTCTCCCAGACCGGGATCGGCTCTTCTCCGACTACGGGCACCCCGGCTGCGAGGGCGATACCGGACAGAAACGCCCCGTCGTCGACGATGGTGACTCTTCTCTCCGCCCCAACCGCCAGACACGCGGCGAACTGGTTTGGGGAATGGGCCAGAGCGATCTGTCTCTTGCCGTATGTCGCATCGGCCGCTTTCAGGCGACCAATCGGGTCGGGAAACCTGACCTGGTGATCGGAGCCCTCGTCCAGATCCGGATGGGCCACCGCCACAATTCTCGGATCGGGCTCTCGTGCCGCGAGGGCGAGGGTCAGACCGATCGGGGATGCGCCCCACACGGCGACACCGGCGGCGGGCTCGTCCCCGTCCCAGACCAGCCGGACACCTAGATCACGGGCGGTGGCCGGGGCGCCGGGACCGGTCCCAATCAGGACATCGCAATCGTTGGCGTCCGGGGCTACCCGGAAGCTACGGCTGCGTGCGGGGCCGATGACCACGACCTCATCGATGCCGGGATGGGCGCTAAGGGAGTGGGCTGCCCGGACCGCGGTGTCCCCGGTCACGAGAACACCGACTTTCACGAGGGATCGACTGGATTCCAGGCGGAGTCGGGAACCACGACGTCCGCTTCACGACGACGTAGCAGGAGGAACGCAGCAATTGCGCCAAGGATGATTAGAGGGGAGATTCGCTTCACGATGGCATTGTACGGCCGATCAGCCGCTTCCAGATGCGACCTGCCCGCCATACACCCAGGCCGCGAGCGGGATGGCCTCGGTGAGAGAGGACGCGTCTTCCACCCTGTCGGCCCGAATCTCGATGACGTACTGGCCGTTTTGGACAACGATCTGTTGCGACATCGACTCCGCGTCACCCATGGCGGTTACCCGCCCCTCAACAGTCCCGGACCAGGTCTCGAGGTCCCTGAGCGGGAACGGTACCTCATGGACCACAAGGCCGGAGTCGCTGACCCCCGGGCAGGCCAATTGCCAGTCGATGGCCCCGACGTCGGTGAGACCGATGTGCCGCTCCTCGCCAACAGTCCAGAGCCCGCCCCACTGAGTCTCGGCGACGTCGGGCGCGAGCCCAGTGAGGATGGTCAGAGGATCCACCCTGTCGGCTGCGTCGAGGTCCATGCCGGA
This sequence comes from uncultured Acidimicrobiaceae bacterium, assembly GCA_964600055.1. GTDB lineage: Bacteria > Actinomycetota > Acidimicrobiia > Spongiisociales > ZC4RG35 > JARDZU01. Next base: position 5,778 of record CAZRID010000165.1, on the reverse strand, counting down.
ACAGGGCAAATACTCCACGGTCGGGTCGGGCTGGAGCTTGGTCTCGGCGATCCCGCATGAGGTCAGGGCGATCGCTGCAAGCAGGAGTACTGCCACGAACCGAGGTGGAGTCGAGGGCATTGCGACCGGAATGATCCCATGGGAGGGCTGCATGTGGTCTCCTCATATTGACTCAGTGAGAATTGAGTCAATATGATGTGACTCATGATGATCGAAGACAGGGCGCGCCTTCACCGTGCGCTCGGCGAGGAAATACGGCTACGGATCGTGGACGAATTGCTCCTCGCCGACCGGACCCCAGCAGAGCTGGGTGACACGGTAGGGGTGGCGAGCAATCTGCTAGCCCATCACCTCGGTGTTCTGGAAGAGAGCGGACTCCTGGTTCGGCAGGTGTCGGAGGGTGATCGTCGCAAGCGTTATCTGTCCCTTCGGTCGAACCGTCTCGTCGGTCTCGGCCTGAGCAAGCAGGTGACAGCAGGGTCGGTCCTCTTCGTGTGCACCCACAACTCGGCGAGATCTCAGTTCGCTGAGGCTGTATTGAGGTCTCGTCTCGATCTGGTCGTGCAGAGCGCCGGTGTGAAGCCGGCTGCGGCGATACATCCCAAGGCCGTGTCCACCGCTATCGAGATGGGAGTCGAGATCGCCGGTGGCCGTCCCAAGACCTATAACCAGGTGCAGGGCACACCTGATCTGGTGATCTCGGTGTGTGATCGGGCCCGGGAAGCAACTATGCCGTTCGCTTCGCCCAACCTCCATTGGTCGGTCCCGGATCCAGTCGCGGTCGACCGACTTGACGCTTTCAGAAACGCTTTCAGGACAATCGAAAATCGTGTCGACCGGTTGGTCGATGCAATCCAAGGAGGAAGAACGTCATGACTCCCCGCGCCGGGCTGACGGTTGGCGAACAGGTTCAGATGCGAGAGTCGGCAGAGCGGCTGAAGCGTCGTTTCGTCGGCCACCTCAATGTCGAATCCATCGAACGTTTCCTGTACGACTCCCTGGACCGGCTCCTCGATCATGCGCGCGCCACACAATGGGTGCCGCTCCTCGCGGAGCGGTTCGCTGGTGACAGAATCCGGGCCATGATTCGCCTCGAGAGCGACCAGACCACGTTGAACCCGAGCGTCCTTTTCCTCTGCGTCCACAACGCGGGTCGATCTCAAATGGCGGCCGGGCTCATGCGGGCGTTCTCGGGCGGTGCGGTCGACGTCTTCTCGGGTGGGTCGGAGCCGGCGGCATCGGTGAACCAGGCAGCAGTGCGAGCCATGAGAGAGATCGGTATCGACATCGGTGGCGAGATTCCCCAGCCCTGGGCAGACGAGATCATCAGGGCGGCTGACGTGGTGGTGACCATGGGGTGCGGTGACGCCTGCCCCATCTTCCCCGGCAAGAGATACGTCGATTGGGAGCTCGACGATCCCACCGGCAAGACCGTGGATGAGGTGCGGCCAATCCGCGACGACCTGGAGCACCGGGTGCTTGGGTTGATGACGGAGTTGGGAGTCGAACCGGTCAGGTAGCGCCAATCATGGCGGAGAGCGATTCGAGGGCACGGTCCACTTCGGTCGTGGTGTTGTAGTGCACAAACCCGACCCGGACCAGGCCGCCGGTGTCGAGGAACCCCATTCGGTCCATGGCATTGACCGCGTAGTAGTGCCCGTGCCAGACAAACAGCCCATCACCGGCCATGTGGCTCGCCACCTCTGAGGCGGTCAGGCCTTCGACCGAGATGGCGAAAGTGGCCACCCGGCGATCATCGGCGACGGGTACTCCATGGACTGTCACCGTGGACAGCGCGGAGATGCCGTCCAGAAACCGAGCAGACAACACGTGCTCGTGTTCTCGGATCCTGGCGTACGCGCTCTCCAGACGCTGTCTTCTCGGGATTTCGGGGGCAATACCGAGACCGGCGAGATAGTCCACAGCCGCCGTGACCCCGGCGATCGACTCGAAGCTCTGGGTGCCGGTTTCCAACTTGTCCGGGGGATCGGAGGGGGCAGGGCGGACCTTGTAGAAGTCGAGGTCGGCCAGCCGGTCGAGCTTGCCGTAGAGGATCCCGGTGTGTGGTCCGAAGAACTTGTACGCCGAGGCCACCAGGAAGTCACAGTCGATCGCCGCGACGTCGACCAGATGATGGGGTCCGGCGTGGACAGCATCGAGGTAGACCAGGGCGCCGGCTTCGTGGGCGAGGGTGGTGATCGTGCTCACGTCGACCAGGGTCCCGATGGCGTTGGAGGCGACGCAGGTGGCGACCAGGCGAACCCGATCATCGAGAAGGTCTGCGATCGACCCCGGGTCGAGCTCACCGGTGGAGAGGTCGAACTCGGCGATCCTGACTTCAACACCGGCATCTCGTGCGGCCTCCACCCACGGGGTGAAGTTTGCGTCGTGGTCGAGGCTGGTGACCACGATCGAGTCGCCGGGCTGCCACGCCCTGGCCAGAGCGCGGCTGACGGCGAAGGTGATACTCGTCATGTTCTGGCCAAAGGAGATCTCGCCAGGTGCAGCGTTGAAGAAATCCGCCATTGCCTCTCGGCCCCTGTTGGTGATCTGCTCCGCGTCCAGCGACGGACCGAAGTCGCCACCGAGATTGCTCACGCCCTCCCCGAGAACGGCGCTCATCGCCTCGATCACAGTCTGTGGCACCTGGGTCCCACCCGGCCCATCCAGGTAGGCGGCCGGCTGTCCGGCTTCGATGCGAGCAAGGGCGGGGAACCGGGTCCGGATGGATTCGACGTCGAGGGGGATGGGGTCGGTCATCCCGTCTGTGTAGCAGTCCCGGCCTAGGAGACTCTCACCGTCGACCCGGATTGCTGCCGGTCCGTTTGGCCGGCATGACCGTTCGAGTCGACCGTCGGCTCAGCAAGGACCGGGAGACGGAGCTCGAAGAGCGTCCACCCGCCTTCTCGGCTGTAAGTGAGGTCGCCGTTCATCAAGAGCGCCAGTTGACGGGCAACACTGAGGCCGATGCCGAGCGCGGCCGGCTGTGACTCATTCGAATGCGCCCGGTAATAGGGGGCGAAGATCTGCTCGCTGTCCTGCTCGGGAACCCCGGTGCCATTGTCCGCGACGACGACAGTCGTCGCATGGGCGTTGGTGCTAAATCTCACCTCGACCTGGTCACCGCCGTAGCGGCAGGCGTTTGTGATCATGTTGCGAAGGATCTGCCTGACCCGACTCGGGTCGCCCAGGGCCCGGTAGGGATTGCCCGGTTCCCCTACGATCTCGATGATTCCGGAGGAGTCGCGCCCGGTGATCTCCAGGACCTGAGCTACCTGAGCCCGGGTCGAGACCGGGACCTGGGTAACCACGAGTAAGTCAAGCTCTGATCTTGCTGCTACAAGCAGATCGTCCACGATCGAGGCCAGATCGGTCGCTTCATCGGCGACACTGGAGATCATCGACCTCCGTTCTTCTTCGCTGATTCCGACTTGGTCGGTTCGGAGCAGCTCGGCAAATCCCAAGACGCTGGTGAGCGGTGTCCGCAACTCGTGTCCGACCGAAGCCAGGAACTGGTCCTTGGCCTGGGTCAGCTCACGCAGCTTCTCGAACTCCTGTCGAGCGGCGCGATGCTTCTCCCGGTTGTGGAGAGCGCCGATTACAACTGCGGTCGCCAGCATCCCCAATGCGAGAACGAGGACTGCTGGGCTCGGGTCAGGGGTCAGCGCCGAGTCGGAATCGGGGGTGATGACGAGCTCCCATGTTCGTCCCCCGACTTCGATCCGACTCATACCTCCGCCAATGAGAGCCGACGTTTCGGTTTCGTTGGTCACATCCTGCACGTCCCAGCTCACGACTTCATGAAGTGCGTCGGAGATGGCCCCATCCATTAGATGGCTGAGGTCCATCGCAGCCGTTGCATAACCAACTAATGCTTCGGTTTCCGCGTTGGTGACGGGCCAGTACATGACAAAGCCGTCGGTTTCGTCCTCGGAGACGAGGCGAATGAACGGAGACACGGCCATGCCTCGTGTCAACCGTGCCACCTCTAGAGCATTACTTCGAACCTCATCGGACATGGAATCGAATCCCTCGATGTGGTCGAAGGCAGTGACCGGCTCGTACCACTGCAACGGCACGTGGATTCTCCGGTCACCTGCAGCAACGCGATCACCGAAATCGTCTATGTCATAAATCGTGAACCCAGCCGAGGTGGTTCGCAGCTCTGACTCAAACTGGTCACGGTTGCGACCGACCACCAGGGGCATGTAGCCAATCGCCTCGATCCCCGGAAGAAGCCCCAGCTTCTTCACGAAACGCCTGAATTCGATCTCGGTGACTTCGTTACTGGCTTGATACAGACCGGCCACGGAAGTCAATCGCAGCGCGGCGTCTGAGAGAGCTCGTTCCGTCGTGTCGGCGATTACACGGGTGCGTGCCTCGAGCGCCGTGTTCGAGTCGGCCTTTTCGGTGTCCCAGACCCACCAGGAACCGGCCAAGGTGACGGCGAGGCCGATCAGGGTGGCGGCGACGATCACAGCGCGTTGTGGCGCGCTGAAGAATCGACGCAATGGGCTGCGAGCAGACCTCTCCGAGGTGTCTCTGACCACAGGAGAGAATCGGCTGTCCCAGGGGTGGCCTTGAATCCGTAGTGGGTGGGCTGAGTCCGAGCCGACCTCTCCGTAATTGGGATCTACAGAGGTCCTATGCGGACCCAGGCATCCCAACTACGGGAGGGCGGAACCCTCAGCACCTTGACCACCGGGGTCTGCGTCAGTCGGGAGTCGAGGGTTTGGATCGACCAAGTGGATGAGCGGACATGGGAACTGCCTCGGCCAGGTCGGGTTGATGGGTCGACTCGTACCAGGCGCCGTAGCGTCGCGCCGCCGGGGCCGCGGTTAGGCCGTGGGCAAAGACGCTGATCACGACGGTGCAGGCGACGATCCCGAAGATGGCGAGATCACTGTCCAACACGTGTTCTTCGATGACTGTGAGGCTGAACAGGATCGAGACGAGGCCACGCGGGCCGAACCAGCCACGAGCATGTCCACGCTATACCGGCTTGGTGGATCCGAGGATCTCGAGGTAGTGCGGGTTGTACATAATGCCCAGCACGTTGCCGAACGGGTCGACCACGGCGGCGGTGACGAACCCCGCCTCCCCGTGTGGCGTGATCGGCTGGTACTCCTTGGCCCCCATCGACAGCAGTCGCTCCATGGTGGCGTTGAGGTCGTCGACGTGCCAGTGCATGACGGCGCCGCCGGGCTCGGACGCCGCGCCGGTCGGGGCATAGTTGCGGTCGATGATGCCCAGCTCGGCTTGGTAGTCGCCGATGCGGAACTCGGCGTACGCCGGGCGCCCGTCGGGCCCCGACCGCATGAAGTAGGCCTCCACGTCCAGGAACTCCGTGTACCACGCCACGGCCGCCGCCACGTCGTCTGCCCAGAAGCTGATCGTGCTGAATCCTCGCAGGCTCACAATGTGTCCTTCCTCGTCGTTGCTCCCTGCGGTAACGCTATCGGCACTGTCGAATCTCCGGATCCTCAATTCTTGGCAGACTGAGAGCATGCTGGAAACCTCGGTCTGGCTGCTCCCGGCTCTTGTCGCTGGTGCACCCGAGAGATGGAGAAGGACTTCTCTGAACGAGATCTAACCGGTGACGGGCACGCAAGAGGATTTCGGTGGTGGGCCCAGGAAGACTTGAACTTCCGACCTCATCCTTATCAGGGATGATTGTGTCGAAACGACTACCTAGGAGATCTTGTCGACTCACCTACACGAGCAGCAATACAAGCCGCGGCATCTCGCGTTGTATCCCATTGATTCACACAGCCTCGC
>CAZRID010000164.1:0-7191 GCA_964600055.1 uncultured Acidimicrobiaceae bacterium | reverse complement strand
GACGGAGACGCTCACAGGCCCTGAACGGCGCCCACGGCCTTCTCGACCGCGACCAATGTCTCCTCGGACGCATTGACCAGGGGCAAGCGAACATCGCCCACCGGCTCCCACATCCTGCTCATCGCGCCCTTGACCGGGGCAGGGTTGGTCTCGAGGAAGCACGCCTCACAAAGCGGCAGGAGGAGGTGGTGGATTCGTCGTGCCTCATCGATGTCGCCGGACAGAGCCGCCTTCACCATCGAGGCCACAGCGCGGCCCGCCAGGTGGGCGATCACCGAGACCACTCCGACGGCGCCGACCGCCAACATCGGCAATGTGTGCGAGTCCTGACCCGAGTAGACGGGAAACCCAGGGATCCGGTTCACGGTGTGGCTGGTGAAGCCGACACTCTCGACCGCATCTTTGACCGCCACGATGTTCTCGTGCTCGGCGAGCCTGGCCAGGCTCTCCATCTCGATCAATGTCCCGGTGCGGCCCGGGATGTTGTAGAGCACCACCGGCAGCCCCACCTCCGCGATCGCGGTGAAGTGGGCAATGAGCCCGGTCTGGCTCGGCCTGTTGTAATAGGGGGTGACGGCGAGCACACCGTCACAGCCGAGGTCGGCCGCTTTCTCAGTGAGCTCGACCGATTCGGCAGTGTTGTAGGTGCCGGTGCCGGCGATGACAAAGGTGTCCTTCTCGGCCACGGCGTCGACGACTGTCTTGTACAGGGCGAGCTTCTCGACGGTGCTGAGGGTCGGTGACTCACCGGTGGTGCCGGTGACGACGAGCGCGTCGCTCCCGTTATCGGATAGGTACCTGGCCAGCCGCCACGCCTTCTCGTGGTCGACGTCACCCGATGACGTGAATGGGGTGATCATGGCGGTCGCCACGGGGCCGAATGGGGCCGATGGTCCAGAAGTCACATCCCCAGGTTACTGATCGGCGACTAGAACACCCCTTCATGGAACTTCGCCTTCCCGCTCCATGCCTGATTGTGCTGGTCGGCCCGTCGGGCTCGGGCAAGAGCACCTGGGCCGGCGGGATCTTCACTGAGACCGAGATCGTCTCCTCCGATCGGCTCCGGGGAATGGTGGGTGCCGGCGAAGACGACCAGCTAGCGAGCAAGACTGCGTTCTCGATCCTGGAGCAGATCGTCGAGGAGCGGATGGGGAGGAAGCTGACGACAGTCGTCGACACCCTGGGATTCCACGCCGAGAGCAGGCAGCGATGGGTCGGCCTGGCCCACGGGGCAGGCCTGCCGGCCTTCGCCATTGTCTTCGACACCCCGCCGGCGGAGGTCGAGGCTCGCAACTCGAGCCGGGCGCGGGCGATATCGAAGTCGGTCCTCGGCCGACAACTGAGCAGGTTTCGGGCGGTGAGGGCAGAGCTGGAGGAGGACGGGTTCGACCAGATCCACGTCGAGCAGCAGATTGCCGTGGTTGCACCGCAGATTGCCGCCGCAGACCCGGACCGGCCGGGGCCCGACAACAGGGAATCCTCCGGGCACAGCTTCGGGCTGGTCGTCAACAGATTCGATTGGGGTGGTGACCGGGGAGAGCTGGCCGAGCGTCTCACCTCGATCGCGCAACGCGCCGAAGGCGCTGGATTTCGCGATCTATGGGTAATCGATCACTTTCGCCAGATCCCGCAGGTGGGGCGGGCCTGGGAGGACATGCCTGAGGCGTATATCACCCTCTCCTATTTGGCCGGTGTCACCAGCACCATCCGACTTGGCACTCTGGTGACGGGTATTACCCACCGTCACCCCGTGGTCCTGGGGAGGATGATGGCGACCCTCGACGTTCTCTCCGGCGGACGGGCCAATCTCGGTCTTGGGATCGGCTGGAACGACAAGGAGCATCAGGCCTACGGGATCTCCTTCCCCGACGCGGCCGGGCGCTACGTCATGCTCGAGGACACATTGGAGATGCTTCCCCTTCTCTGGGGCAAGGGCTCTCCCTCGTTCGAGGGCCGGGGATTCTCGGCAACCGAACTGGCCTGTTACCCGAGACCGATCCAGGAACGAATCCCGATCCTGGTGGGCGGCTCCGGAGAGAAGAAGACGCTCAGGTTGGTGGCGCGATATGCCGACGCCTGCAACATCTTTGGCCGACCCGAGGTGATTGCTCGCAAGGTGGAGGTACTGCTTCGGCATTGCTTCGACATCGACCGTGATCCCGCAGAGATCGAAATCACCCACCTGGTCAATGTGCTCATCGCACCCGACCGGAAGTCCCTCCGGGAGCGTGTCGACCTGTTGCGGGGGCGCAGCACCACGGCCGAAGAGTTCGGCGCCAGACACAATGCCGGCACCATCGACGACCACATGGCCCACTTCGCCTCGTATCGGGAGGCAGGTGCGGCTCACTCGATCGTCTCCATGCCCGATGTGCACCTCGACGACAGCATCGAGGCGTTTGGCGAAGTCATCGAAAGGCTCACGCACCCTTAGACTCGATGGATGGCTGTCACCTCAACGATGCTCCCGCTCGGAACCAAGGCCCCGGCCTTCACACTTCCTGACGTGGTCACCGGCAACGACGTCTCGCTGTCCGACTTCGACGGGAAGAAGGGGTTGCTGGTGATGTTCATCTGCAACCACTGCCCATATGTGCAGCATGTGCGGGACCAGCTGGCCCGCTTCGGCATGGACTACCAGAACAGCGACCTCGGCATCGTGGCCATCTCATCGAACGACCCGAGCCAGCACCCGGAGGACTCCCCGGAGGCCATGAAGCTAGACGCGTCCACCTACGGGTACACCTTCCCCTATCTCTTCGACGACGATCAAAACGCTGCTGTGGCCTACACCGCGATGTGCACGCCGGACTTCTTCCTGTTCGATTCCAACCGTGATCTCGCCTACCGGGGCCGGTTCGACGAGACCCGACCCAACATGGGTGTTGCCGCTACCGGGGCCGACCTGCGCGCCGCGGCCAACGCGGTCCTGGCGGGCGAGCCGGTCAGCGGGCAGCAATGGCCATCGATGGGCTGCTCGATCAAGTGGAAGCCGGGCAACACCCCCGCCTCCTTCGGCGCCGCCTGAGTTTTTCGTTTTACGTTTTACGTTTTACGTTTTACGTTTTACGAAAGAACAGAGAGGACATTTTGGCCAAGGAATATCCATCACCGCCTGAGCTCACCATCGACCTCGCCAAGAGCTACACCGCAACGCTCGACACCAACCATGGCGAGATCGTGATCGAGTTGGATCCGGCTCGATCGCCGCAGACCGTCAACAACTTCGTCTTCCTGGCACGTGACGGCTATTACGACGGGGTGATCTTCCACCGGGTCATCGACAACTTCATGATCCAGGGCGGGGATCCGACGGGGACCGGGATGGGAGGCCCCGGGTACAAGTTCCGTGACGAGATCGAAGGGGCGGGGAGCTATGGCCGGGGCACCGTGGCCATGGCCAATGCCGGGCCGAACACCAATGGCTCCCAATTCTTCATCTGCCACGGCGACACCGGGCTCCCCCACTCGTACACGATCTTCGGGCAGGTGACATCGGGGATGGACAATGTCGATTCGATCGCCACCACCTCCACCGACGGCAGCGATAGGCCCCACGATGAAGTCGTGATCAACAAGGTGACGATCACCGAGAGTTGACCCCGGATTCGTCACACATTCCGACTTTTTCCACTAGCGTTCCGCCCGCTGCTTCGGCGGCGACTCGTTGGCTTCCCGTCTGCATTGCGACCGGATTGAGCGCAGGGTCGTACCGGACAACATGGCGAAGGGCCGCCAAGAGGCCCTTCAGTAGAAAGGATGACGGGACGTCATGAACATCTATGTGGGGAACCTCCCCTTCAACACGACGGCAGCCGACCTGGAGAATCTCTTCGGCGAGTACGGCGCTGTGGATTCCTCCGCCATCATCAACGATCGGGAGACCGGTCGGTCGCGTGGCTTCGGCTTTGTCGAAATGGCAAACGACGTCGGCGCCAAGGCGATCCAGGAACTCGACGGTGCCGACTTCAACGGTCGGAACCTGAAGGTCAACGAGGCACGCCCACGCGAGGAGCGGCCCCGCCGCTGAACGTCAGCCTGATCGATCCCGATGAAGGTGTCGCCCCGGAACCGGGCGGTGCGCCGGATCGTCGATGAACAACTGCTCGCCCTCAACATGGAGCAGATTCGGGCCGTAGGCCGCGGTCAGGTTCTCAATCGTTAGAACCGCTTCGGGCGCGCCCGAGGCGACAACACCCCCTGAGAGAAGGAGCACGTGATTGGCCACGTGCGCCTCGGCGAGATCGTGGGTGGTCATCACGATCGTGCACCCGGTTTGGGTCTCGTCGTGGATAACCTTGTCGATGGCCTGCGCCGAGGTCAGGTCCAAACCGGTCAACGGCTCGTCGAGGAGGAGAATCTCGTGCTCCTGGGCCAGACCCTGGGCCACGAACACCCGTTGGCGCTGACCACCTGAGAGCTGGCTCAAGTGGCGGCCGCTCAAGTCGGTGACGCCCATCCGCTCCATCGAGGCGTTGACCGCGGCTATGTCATCGGCACCGAGCCGGCGGTAGGCGCCTGCGGTCGCGTAGCGGCCCATCGCCACCACCTCCCTCACTGTCACCGGCAAAGTCTCGTTGACCTTGGTGGTCTGGAGCACGAAAGAGATCCTCTGTTTCGCCCCGTTCACCTCCCGAACCTCGACGGTGCCCGAGACGGGCTCGATCAACCCGGCGATCGCACCCAACAACGTCGACTTGCCTGATCCGTTGGGGCCGATGAGCGCCGTGATCCCACCAAGGGGGATCTCGAACGAGGAACGATCGATGGCCACTGTCGACCCATAGGCGAGAACCGCATCGTTGGCCACGACCGCGGCCGGCGTCATGCGCACCTCGTGCATCGACCATCGACCTCGAGTGAATGCCCGCTCGCCGAGAACTCCGAAGTCCCGGATACCTGGCTGACCAGCCGCTCGAGCTGTGTCTCCAGGCCCGGGGGTAGCTCGATGTCCTCCACCGCCCCGCAGTTGATGCAGACCAAATGGTGATGGTGACCGGCGAGCCATTCGGCGATCTCATAGCGGGTTATGCCCTTGGCACTGTGATGGGGCGCGACCACACCCGCCTCTTCGAGGACAGCCAGGGTCCGGTACACGGATGAGACGGGAACCTTTCGGCCTAGGTCCTCATGCAACTCCGAGGCTGACCTTGGCCCGTCGGCACGCTCCAATGCGGCGACCACTTGACGACGTCCCCCTGTGAAGCGGACCCCGGTCTCGGCCAATCGTTCCTCGACCTGTCTGTCCTGTATTGACACCGCTCAGCGCATTCTTCTATGGTCATTGATAATGATTCTCATTATAGAGACCGAATTGAGATAGGCAAGTAACGAGATGGCAAACCGTCGAACAATCACCCGGGCCGTCAGACTCGTCTCCTCGCTATTGCTGACGCTGACGGTCGCAGCCTGCAACTCCGACGGCAAGACCGGCGACGAAGGGATCCTGATCGTCGCCACCACATCGATCCTCGGTGACATCGCGGCCAACGTGGCCGGCGACGAAGCTGGGGTCGAAGTCTTGATCCCGATCGGTTTCGACTCCCACGACTTCCAGCCCTCGGCGCAGCAGGCGAGTCTGATCGGCGGCGCCGATCTGGTCGTCGCCAATGGCTTGGGTCTGGAACAGGGCATGCAGGACGTTCTCGAATCCGCTGCCAACGATGGAACGACCGTGATCGAGGTGGCCCCCCTCGTCGATCCGATCCCTTTCACAGCGCACGAGGAAGACGCCGAGCACGACAGCGAAGACCCTCATTTCTGGATGGACCCGATCCGGGTCGGTGACGCCGCCGTCGCAATTGCGGCCGAGCTGACCGGACTTCACCCTGACGGCTCATGGGTGGACCGGGCTCAGGGATACGCCGACGAGATGACAGCGACCGACGAATCGATCATGGCGCTGCTGTCTGCTGTCCCCGAGGGCTCCCGGAGAATGGTCACCAATCACGAGGCGTTCGGGTACTTCGCAGCTCGCTACGGCTTCGAGGTGATCGGTGTGGTGATCCCGGGTGGGTCGACCCTCGCCGCGCCGAGCTCTGCCGAACTAGCAGAACTGGTCGCGCTGATGGAGAGAGAAGACATAAGGGTGATCTTCGCCGAGACCAGCCAGCCGACCATCCTTGCCGAAGCCGTCGCCGCGGAGCTGGACGACGAAGTGCAGGTCGTCGAGCTGTTCACCGAGTCTCTCGGCCCTTCCGGATCCGGGGCGGAGACCATCTCAGAGATGCTCATCACCAATGCCGAGCGGATGGCTGCCGCCTTCGAGTGACGATGTCTACCGTCCCTCTCCCATGGATTGGTTGACCGAGCCCTTCCAACTCGCCTTCCAACAGCGCGCCCTGATCGCAGGGCTGTTGGCGGCTGTGGCCCTAGCCGTGGTCGGGACCTGGGTGGTCATCCGGGGCATGACGTTCCTCGGTGATGCGCTGGTGCATGGTGTGGTCCCGGGGATCGCTCTGGCGATCATCTTCGACTTCAACGTGTTGCTGGGTGCCATCCTGGCGGCGGTGGTGATGATCGGTGGGATCAACCTGGTCCATCGCCAGACCAGCTTCTCGGAAGACACGGGCATCGGCCTTCTCTTCGTCGGGATGCTCGGGCTGGGAGTGATCCTGATCTCGAGCACCGAGTCGTACACCGGCAGCCTCACCAGCATCCTGTTCGGTGACGTGCTGGGTGTCACCACCGCCGACCTGGCGGTCCTCGGTGGGGTGGCAATCCTGGTGCTCGGGGTGTCGACCCTCCTCTATCGCCAGTTCCTGGTCCTCTCGTTCAACGAACAGAAGGCACGTTTGCTCGGTCTCAAACCCGATCTGGCCCACTTCGCGTTGCTGTCACTGATGACAATCTCCATCGTCGGGGCATTCCAGACGGTGGGGACCCTTCTCGTCTTTGGGCTACTGGTCGGCCCGCCGGCGACCGCTGCGCTCCTGGTGAAGCGGGTCCCGACCATGATGGCCACCGCAGCAGTGATTGGCATCATCTCGGTGGTGCTCGGCCTGATCGTGAGCTACTACGCCAACACCTCGGGATCGGCGACGATGGCCGTTATCCCGATCGTGCTCTTCTTCGTCGTCCTCACCTTCAAGTCGATTCGGCGTCCTGCACCGGCCACCGTTTCCGGTTGATTCAGTCGCCCCAGGTGTCGCCAGGCTCGAGAGCTACGACCTCTTTCTTGGTGTGTTGACG
>CAZRID010000163.1:0-7278 GCA_964600055.1 uncultured Acidimicrobiaceae bacterium | reverse complement strand
ACTGGAGGCCGCCGAGTTGAACGCCGACACCATCGGGTGAGTTGGCGGCTGTACGGTCACTGCCACAGCGTGGCGTAATCCTCTTTCACACTCGCCAGACCGGTCGTGACCAGCTTCACATCGTTGGTCGGGGAGATCAGCGTGCATCCCTTCTCCACAAGTAGGGCCGCATAGCTGGGCGTCGGGGTAACGGCTCCCCATTGCTTTCCATGGGCGCGACAGGCCGCGGCGACCCGATCCACTGCCTCCATCGACCGCTCCCCCGTGAAGTCCCCGATCACACCCACCGCCTGGGACAGGTCCGACGGCCCGACGAACAGAAGATCCACACCGTCGATCGCAGCAATGCCTTCGGCTTCTTCGACTGCCTGGGCAGTCTCGATCTGTATCGCGACGAAGGTGTCCCGGTTGGCTCGCTCGGCGAAATCGGCCAGGGGAACCGAGCCATAACCACCATCAAAACCGAGAGGATTCAGCCCACGCCGACCTCTGGGAGCGAATTTCGCCCAGCGCACGAATTCCTCGGCGTGATCGGCGGAGGTGATCTGAGCAGCCATCACCCCGGTCGCACCGCTCTCGAAGCAGCGGGTCACCGTCGCATAATCGGTGGGCGGAACCCGGACGAAGCAGTCGAGACCATGTGCCATGCCGGCGGTGGCTGCGATCTCGATGTCGTGTGTCGTCAAGCCACCGTGTTCGACATCGATCCAGAATCCGTCGAAATCACCCTGCAGCCCGAGGTAATGGATGATGTTGTGATGAAACATCCTCCCCACGGCGAACACGACCAACCGCTCGCCCCGCTGTAGGCGGGTCTTCATGAGCTCCGGCATTGGTTTGTCTCCCTCGATCGATGCTCCGGTAGAATGTATAATGCAGGCTATGAAGTGGCCAATCGGCCCTGTTTCGGGCCCCGGACAGGCCCAGAAGCCAGCCTGAGGAGATTCCCATCCCGATGCCTGTGATCGACATGCACGCCCACGTCACACCCGAGCGATACAAACATGCGATCAAGGAACGGGGTGATTGGCATGGCCTGGACGCAGTCCCGGGCGAGCTCGGTTTGGGTAGCTTCGACAAGTCGCTGGCCGAGCGACTCGTGGACATGGACTCCCAAGGGGTCGACATGCAACTGGTCACACCCACAGTCGGCTTCTATCAATACGCAAACGAGCTAGAGATGACCAAGCTCATTGCACGCGAGTGCAATGACGAAATCGGGGATATGGTCGAGCAGCACCCCACCCGCTTCGCCGGTCTGGCAACACTGCCGATGCAGGACCCATCGAGCGCCATCGCCGAGATGGAACGAGCGATGTCGGAGCTGGGCCTGAAAGGGGTGATCCTGAGCGACCATGTGGCAGGGAGGACCTACGACGAGCCGGAATTCCTGCCCTTCTTCCTCGCCGCCGAGGAACTGGGAGCGATCCTCTTCTTCCACCAGGGCGGCGACACTGTCGTCAACCATCGGATCCGGCGCTACAAGCTGGGCAACGCGGTGGGAAATCTAACGGAGCGCGCCCTGGTCTATGCGACCCTGGTCTTCGGCGGAATCATGGACCGCTGCCCTGATCTGAAGCCGTATCTGGCTCACGGTGGCGGTTACACCACATTCGGGGTGGCGCGGATGGACAAAGTCGCGGGGGCCCTCGAAGGTGAATCCGCGGAAGGGTTCATCCCGCCATTCGGGCAGAACGATGGCTTCTCCCAGGCCCTCCCCCCGAGTGCGTATCTCGATCGGTTCTACTACGACTGCTGCACCTACAGCGGCCCTGCCCTTCGCTTTCTCATCGACGCCGTCGGCATCGATCGCATCGTGCTCGGCACCGACTACCCGGCGCCGATGCTGCTTCACGATGCTGTCAACTGGGTCAACGGCCTCTCCGAGCTCGCCGGGACGGAGAAGGAAGCGATCCTCTCTACCAACGCAATTTCCTTCTTGGGCTTGTGAGCGTCGAGCCCGCAATGAAGCAGCTCGGTTGGGGAGTCATCGGTATCGGCAACATCGTCCAGGGCACGATCGCACCGGCGATGGTCGCCGAGCCCGAATGTGATCTGGTGGCGGCCGTGAGTCGGGACCAGGGACGGGGCGACGAATTCGCCAAACAATTCGGTGCCCGGTTCGCCTACACCGTCTTCGACGAGATGCTGGCCAACCCGGAGGTGGAGGCGGTCTTCATCGCCACCCCAAACCTGTTCCACCCCGAGCAGGTGATCGCCGCCGCCCGGGCCGGGAAGCACGTCCTCTGCGACAAGCCGCTCGCCATCAACGTCCCCGACGCCCAAAAGGCACTCGACGCCTGCAACTCGGCTGGCGTCAAGCTCGGGATCAACTTCCATAACCGGCATCTCCCGTGGGTGCAGGAGGTCAGCCGTCTCGTTGGTGACGGAGTGATCGGTGAGGTCGAGGTGGTCCAGCTCCAGGTGAGCTCGGGCCCGCGCCATTACGACAACTGGCGTGCCGACCCCGAGATCGCCGGTCTCGGCACGGTGCACAACGTTGGAGTCCATGGGCTCGACTTCCTGCGAGTGATCCTCGACTCCGACCCGGTCGAGGTATCGGCCGTGTTTGACAACGCACCGGAAACCGGTCAGGTGGAGATGCTCGCCCTCATCACGATTCGGTTCGGGAACGGCGCCCTCGTCCATTACAACGCCAACGAGAGACTCCGTGACCCACTCAACGACATCGCCATCTACGGGACGGCCGGGCGGATTGTGGGCAAGGACTTCACCCGATCCCGGAGCGACGGCGAGTTGGCCGTTCTCACCGACCTCGGCGAGACGGTGACCCCTTATCCGGCCCCGGAGGCACACCGGCTGTCAGTGGCGGCCTTCACCCACGCCATCTTGCAGGGCAAAGAGCCGAACGCCTCTGGCCTGGATGGGCTCCGGAGTGCCCAGATCTGTGAGGCCATCGGAAAGTCGGCGCGGGAGCGACGTCTGGTCGAAGTGGTCTATTGACCGCGTCATGACCGGTGCCGTCGACCTCTCCGAGCTGAAGACGATCGACCAGATAATCGAGCGCGCCCGCACGGTGACAGACCGAGGCGCCCACGTGTGGGCCACCGCCGGCGCCGGGCAGGGAGTGACGACAACCAGGAACACCCTGGCCCTGAACCGGCTGGCCTTGGTTCCACGGATGCTGCGGGACGTCAGCCGAGTCGACACCAGGACCACGTTCGCCGGGGTGTCGATGGAGTTTCCCGTAATGCTCGCCCCGGTGGCGGCGTTGGGCCTGTTCGACCCCGGAGACGCCCTGGCCGCGGCCACCGCTGCAACCGAGATGGGCACGTCGGCCTTCTGTGGGATGCTCACCTCATCCTCCTGGGAGGAGGTGGCGGCGACGTCACCAGATCGTCACCTCTTCCAGCTCTACGCGTTTGGGGACAGAGGCTGGGCGGGAGACGTGGCCGACCGGGTGGAGGAAGCAGGATTCGCAGGCCTGTGCCTGACCGTGGACTCCCCGGTGATCGGAAGACGTGACCGAAGCCTCGAAGACAGCTTCACCTGGAGCATCCCGAGCGGAGACTCGACCAATCTGAGCCGGCATGGCCTCGCCTACGACTTTCGAGCCACCCTGACCTGGGCCGACCTCGCCTGGTTGTGCCGACGAACCGATCTCCCCGTGATCGTCAAGGGGGTGATGACACCCGACGATGCCCTGGCAGCGGTCGAGTGCGGAGTGGCCGGCATCTACGTCTCAAACCACGGGGGCCGGATGGTCGACCAGAGTCTGAGCACCATCGAGGTGCTCTCCGAGATCGTGGAGGCGGTGGGCGGGCATGCGGATGTCGCTGTCGACAGCGGTTTCACACGAGGGGCCGAGGTGTGCAAGGCGCTGGCTATGGGAGCAAGCGCGGTCGGCATCGGTCGGCTCCAGTGCTGGGGCCTGGCCGTGGGCGGGGCGCCGGGACTGGTCCGGGTGTTGGAGATCCTACGGGCGGAGATCGAGACCACGATGGCCAACATCGGCTGCTCGAACATCGGAGAGATCACACCCGAGCACGTCAGGTGGTCGTTCCCCGCTCTTCCGGCCTGATCACTCCAGGCGGTCCTCAAGACCGAACCGGGCCCCGAGGCCCCTGAGTTGGCCGAGAAGCACATCGGGCACCGGGATCCCGCTCTTGCGTTGCTCTGTCTCCATCAGCGCCGCCCCCTCTCCGGGGAGATGAACGCTGCCCGGGGGACCCGAGGCGCGCAGGGCGCGCAGATGATCGTCCATCGCCGTCTTGAACTCATCGAGCTCTCGAAACAGGTCAGGGCGCAGCACGAGGATCGACTGACCGGTGTTAGCCGCTTGCGCGGGATCGGCGCGATGATCGATGACCTCCGAACCGAAGGCAGCGTCATTGAGCACCCCGGCCAGCAGCCCGATGGCAATGTTGAGCCCGGACCCTTTGTACCCGCCAATCGGCAGCAAGAATCCCTCGTCCGCTCGGTGCGGGTCGAGTATCGGGTTGCCATTCAGGTCGACCACCCAGCCCTCGGGCATCTGCTCGCCCGCCTGGGCCACGACCTTGATCGTCCCATGGGAAGCGACCGTGGTGGCGATGTCGAGGCTGAAGGCGGGCTCTTCCCCCGCCGGGATCGCGATCGAGATCGGATTGGGCCCCAGCAAGCGCTCCGTCCCGCCCCACGGGGGCATCACATTGACGCTGGCGACCGCCAGGTACACGGCGACCAGGTCCCGGCGAGCGGCCATCGCGGTGTACACCCCGGCGGCGCCGGCGTGATTGGAGTGGACCGTCCCCACCCAGGCCATGCCTGTCTCATAGGCCTTTGAGATGGCCGTCTCAACAGCCCGGGTCATCACCACCTGGCCCAGGCCGTTGTCCCCTTCGACGACGGCACTCACCGGTGTCTCCCGAAGGAGTCTGACGTCGGGTCGCAGGTTGATCCCACCGGCCTCGATCCGAGGCACGTACTGCGGCAATCGGATCAACCCATGCCCGGTCCTCCCACGCATGTCTGCTTCGAGAAGTCTCGAGGCCGTGGTCCCGGCATGATCCGGGAGCACGTCGACCGCGATCAGGACGTCGGCGACGAAGCGCTCCAGTCTTTCGAAGGGAAACCTCACCGGGCGAACTGCTCGACCGTCTCCCCGGTGTCGGCGAAGGTCCGGGTGACGTCGGTGCTGCCGTAAACCCAGAGGATCCTCATCGTCGTCGACCCGGAATTGATGAACCGGTGCCACTCTCCGGGCGCGATCTGGGTGGTGTCATAGGGCCGCGCCGGCAGCCGCTCCCCGTTCAACTCGGCAATCCCCTCACCCTCGATGACCGTGACCTGCTCGATGGTGTTGTGACTGTGGAGGCGAATGCTGGCCCCGGGCGGGAAGCTGGTGACTCCCATCGTGAAACCCTGGCCGTCGAGGGGGGTGGGCGTGAGCCTGATGCTCTCGATCCCGTCACCCCGTGCCACCGGTTCCGCTTCATCGAACTTGATCAACTCGGCCAACTCAGCGTCTCCTCGTTCTCACGCCATGAACCTACCGCCATTGACCGACACGGTTTGACCAGTCATGAACCCCGCTTCCGGTGACGCCAGGAACAGCACCCAGTGGGCCAGCTCCTCGGGACGTTGATAGCGACCGAGCGGGATAGCGGCCGCGGTGGCGGCCAGCTCGGCTTCGTTCCGCAGCCGTTCGATGCGCTCGGTGAGCACCGCAGAAGGGGCGAGGGCATTGACCGTGATCCCCTCGGCTGCCAGCTCCGACGCCATGGACCTGGTGAGGGCGTGGACCCCGGCTTTCGCCGCAACGTAAGGGGGAGCGGTCCGCCAGCCTGCCGTCTGACCGGCGAGTGATCCGAGGTTGATGATGCGACCGGCATCGGATCGCCGAACGAGCGGCAGGGCGGCTCGGGTCATCAGGAACACCGAGGTCAGGTTCACATCGAGGATCGCACGCCACTCGTCGAGCGTGGTGTCCTCGATGCTCCGCGCCGTCCCAAAACCTCCGGCATTGTTGACAAGCACGTCGATGCGACCGGCCTGTTTCCCGATCTCGTCGACTGCAGCCCCTACCTCTTGCTCTGAGGTGAGGTCACACCGAATGAATGTGGCCCCCTCGATCCCAGCAGCGGCAGCGAGACCCTCGTCATCGAGATCGATGAGATAGACCGTTGCACCTGCGGCGCCGAACGCCGCTGCGGTTGCCCGCCCGATCCCGACCGCGGCGCCGGTGACCACCACGACCCGGTCTTCGAAACTCCGGCTCCCCATCACCGCACCACCATCTCGAACAGCTCCTCGGGCACCCCCTGGTGAGCGCGGGCTATGGCCGGCGACGACGCTTCGACGAATGCGGACCGCTCCTCATCGGAGAGATCGACGAACTCCAACCCCTCGGCCTCGAGCCGGGTGCGGAGACTGGTCTCCAGCCGGGCGGCAGACTTCCGTTGCACGTCGATAGCTGAGCGTATCGCGCCCGTCACGACCTCTCTCAGGTCGGACTCGAATGACTCCCATGTTGCCCGATGGGCGAATAGCCCCCGGGCCCCGTAGAGATGACCGCTCATGGTGACATGTCGATGAACCTGGTCGACGCCATAGGCCACGGTGTTGGCGAGAGGATTCTCCTGGGCGTCCACGTCAAGACGGGTGATGAGCTGGATGGCCTCGCTCAGCTCCACCGCTACCGGGATCGCTCCCCAGCACCTGATCAGGTCCTCGTGGATCACATTGGGCTGAAGCCGAACCGTCATCCCGCTGCAGTCCTCCGGCCGATGCACGGGGCGAAGCCGGTTGGTCAGGTGCCGGAATCCGTTGTCCCAGAAGCCGAGCACCTCGAAACCGGTGACGGCGCGAACTGCCCGGGTCAGCGAGTCACCCAACGCGCCATCCAACGCGTGGTGGGCGGACTCGAGGTCTTGGAACAGAAATGGGGTCTCCAGCACATTGAGCTCGGGCACCCGCGCTCCCAGATAGCTGGAAGAGAAATAACAGAAGAACATATGGCCCGCCTCGACCAGGTCGAAGAGATCGGTGTTGGGACGACCCTCGTCCATGATGTTCCAGGTGACCTCTACCTCCACCTCACCGTTTGTCCCACTCTCCACCGACCGTCGAAAGGTCTCCAGACCCTCACCATGAGCGCTGGCCCGGGGCCCGTAACCGCCGATCCATAGCTTTCTTGGGCTCATTTTCCCGTCACCGACCTGCGCTGGGACAATCCATGGTCGATCGTATATGATGCAGGATCGTCCTGTCGAACAGGTTAAGGAGTGTCGAGATGGGTCAAGAGCCGTGGAAAACCGACAACTGGTTCTCCAGCCC
>CAZRID010000162.1:0-7313 GCA_964600055.1 uncultured Acidimicrobiaceae bacterium | reverse complement strand
CCCAGGGAGAGGAATAGCACGATCCGCCAGCCTCCATCATCGTTGACTTCCGCTTGATGGCCGGTCTAAGACCACAAAGAGGTGGTCTCGAGGGAACCACCGAACCGGGCAATGGGGTGGAGAATCTGGAGGAGAGGCGGCGTGCGGTCGGCTGGCACTGTGGTTGTCGAGGCAGCGGCGGAGGATTCCTTTGGCGGCTTCTCCTCGGCCGCCCCTGGTTGTTCCTCCGCGTCCTCGGGCCTGTCTTCCGACCTCCGGCTCCCGGGATGCGGGTCCGCCATCGGCTCAGCCCCCTTGCAGGTCAGTCGATTTCGCCTAGGTAAGCCTTGCGCATCGCCGGGTTGGCCAGCAGCTGCTGAGCGGTGTCCGACAGGACGATCTGCCCGGTCTGAAGCACGTAACCCCGATCGGCGATCGACAGCGCCATATTGGCGTTCTGCTCGACCACGAACACCGAGACTCCAGCCTGGTTTATCTGCTTGATGATCTCGAAGTTCTGGGCGACCAGGATCGGGGCCAGACCCATGGAAGGCTCGTCCATCAACAGGACTTTGGGTCGGCCCATCAGGGCCCTGCCTACCGCCACCATCTGTTGCTCACCGCCGGACAGGGTGCCTGCCCGCTGCGTGAGCCGCTCCTTCACTCGAGGGAACAACGAGAAAACCTTCTCCAGGTCCTCCTCGATCGCCGCCCGGTCCTTGCGGAGATATGCGCCGATGTCAAGGTTCTCGCGCACGGTCATTCGCTTGAACAGACGGCGGTTCTCGGGGACCATCGAAATGCCTCGCTTGACGATCTCAGTGGTGTCGAGACCACTGATCTTCTCCCCGTCGAGATTTACCTCACCCTCCGAGGGGACGACATAGCCGAGGATGGTCTTCAAGGTGGTGGTCTTGCCGCTGGCGTTTCCGCCCAGCAAGCAAACCATCTCGCCGGGGTAGAGAACGACGTTGACGTTGCGCAGCACTTGGATGGGCCCGTAGTGAGTGCTGATGTTGCGCAGCTCCAAGAGCGGTTGGCGCCCGTCGGTGGTCACGCGGTCTCCTGAGCGGTGGGCTTTCCCAGGTAGGCCTCGATCACCTGCTCGTTGCCTGCTACCTGATCGAAAGTCCCCTCGGCGATCTTGCTCCCGTAGTCGATGACAACCACCCGGTCGGAGACACCCCTAACCACTCGCATGTCATGCTCTACGAAGAGGACGGCGAAGCCTTTTTCATCCCTAAGCTGACGGATCTTCTCGGTGAGCTCGGCCGACTCGCGGGGGTTCATGCCGGCGGTGGGTTCATCGAGCAGAAGCAGCTTGGGGTCGGAGGCCATCGCCCGGGCGATCTCCAGCCGTCGCCGGTTGGCGTAAGAGAGCATATAAGCGGGCTGATCCAAGCGGTAACCCACCAGCCGGGTACCGAAGAACCCGAGTGTCTCCTCAGCCTTGCGCCGAGTCTCCTCCTCTTCACGGCGAAAGGCCGGCGTGCGGAGGATCGACGACAGAACCCCCGACTTTGTCCGGCAGTGACGAGCCACCATCACGTTCTCGCGGATGGTCATCTCCGGGAACAGCCTGACGTTTTGAAAGGTGCGGGCGATACCGGACCGCAGGATCTCGTTGGGGTCGAGCCCCACCATCTCCTGGCCGTCGAAAACAATCCGCCCTTGATCGGGCTGTTGCATACCGCTGACCAGGTTGAAGAAGGTGGTTTTCCCCGCTCCGTTGGGCCCGATCACCGACACGATCTCGCGCTCGTCGACGTGCAACGAGAGGTCGTTGATGGCCGTCAATCCGCCGAAGGATTTGGTTAGGCCGACGATCTCGAGGAGGGCCATCTCAAACCTCCTTGGCTGGGGTGGATGTGGGCGAGCCTTCCGTCGCACCGGTCAGTTCCAGCCAGGCATCCTGAACCACCTCTTCATGATGGAGCTCGCGTGCCCGGCGCTTGGAGGGGATGAACCCTTCGGGTTTCTTCAGCATCATGTAGATCAAGAGCACCCCAAACAAGAGCAGGCGGAACTGGTCGAACTCGCGGAGCACGTTCGGGATTCCGACTATTAGCAAGGCTCCGACCACCACGCCCGGAATGCTCCCCATGCCTCCGACGATGATGAGCACCAGCACGGTGATGGAGACGAGGATCTGGAAGCTGTTGGGAAAGATCGATCCGATCTTGGTGGCGAAGATCGCTCCAGAAAGGCCGGCCAGCATCGCACCAATTACAAAGGCCGACAGCTTGGCGGTTACCACGTTGATCCCCATTACCTCCGCCACCGGTTCGTCCTCCCGCAGCGCCATCCACGCTCGGCCCATCCGCGAATCCTGAAGGGCCCACGACACGTAGACCGCGATCAAGCAGAAGATCAGGATCGGGTAAAAGAACTGGGTCGGGGTGTTTATCTCGATCCCGCCCACCTCTAGATTCGGGATCTGGGTGATTCCCTGGGCCCCACCGAAGTAGGGGGTGAGCCAGTCGGAGAGAAAGAGGAGCCGGGCGATCTCCCCGAATCCGAGGGTGACGATCGCCAGATAGTCACCGCGCATCCGCAGCACGGGGGTTCCCACCAAGATCCCGGCCAGGGCGGCGGCCAGCAGCACAAAGGGGATTGCCACCCAGAACGTCAACTCGGGTGCCCATTGGGGGGAGAGGGGAGAGGTCAAAACCGCGGTGGTGTATGCCCCGACCGCAAAGAAGGCGACGTACCCCAGATCGAGCATTCCCGCTGCACCCACCACGATGTTGAGACCAAGACCCATCAGCAAGAAAATCCCGACCAGGTCGAGGACCTCGGAAAAAAACACTCCGACCACCTGAGGAAGCACGGCCAGGACGGCGATCGCCACCACCACGGCGATATACATGACCGTTCGCCGGCGTCGCCCCTCGAGCTCGGCGAGCCGCTCGCCGATTCTTTGCCGTCCTCGACCAAGTAAGAACGAGAGAAGGAAGCCAACGACCGCTACTACCACCGCCCCGAGCACGGAAACCCCACCGGTTCCAGCGAAGAGAACGTCACCAACACCGTCGATGCTCAACCCCCGGAAGAGCTGGACAAAAAGGTCTTCAAACAGCCCGACTATCAACACCCAGAACAGCGCGGCAAGGGCCGCCCGTCGGATCCGAAGCGGGAGGGCTGCCAACGCTCCTCCCAGCATTCCCAGAAGGATGCTCCCCACTATCAGGGTGAGTACCGCAGCTCCCACGCTGCGTTCGAAGGTCAGCAATTCGACGAGTTCGGGAGAAACCGAGCGCAGAATCGGGCGCAGGTTCACGGCCGAGGCGAGCAGCACAAAAAAGCTGAGCACCACCCCACCCACCAGACCGGCCACTCCTCCCGTCGCAATCAATCCAGCTCGGGCGGGCGAGGCGCTCACCCCCTCGATCGGTGCCGGCGTCGATGCCGCCAGGTAGCCGAAGGCGAGGGCGAAGACCAGCAACAACATATGGCCGAGAGGGATACCGATCACCACCTCCCGCCCCTGAAAGGCGACAAGCATTCCGATGGCCCCGGTAAGGATGGCAACGACCCCACCCAGCAACCCATAACGAACCGCCCGTCGCAGGGTGGTGGTTAGCGGAACGCGGCGGAGGATCGCCTCCGGCGATGCTGGAGGAGCGGCAATCTCGGTCATGTCAGCCCCGCTCCTCGGCCAGGCGCTCGCCGAGCAACCCCGTGGGACGGAACACCAGAACTAGGACCAGGGCGGCGAACGTGATCACGTCGTCCAGTTGGTGGGCGGAGGGTATGCCCAGACCGGTGAGCACCAAGCCAGGGCCGAGGGACTCGAGCAGTCCCAGTACCAACCCCCCAAGCATCGCCCCCCAGATGTTGCCGATGCCGCCAACCACCGCCGCGGTGAAGGCCTTGATGCCGGGAAAGAACCCCATGAGGAAGAAGACCTGGCGAAAGCTGAGCGCATAGAGCACTCCAGCGACCCCGGCCATCGCTCCTCCTACCGCGAAGGTGGTGACGATGGTCCGGTCGACCTGGATACCCATCAGGGCGGCGGTGTCCTGGTCCTCGGCCACCGCTCTCATGGCCCGACCAACCTTGGTCCGCTCGACGAACAGGTAAAGGCCCAACATCATGAGGATCGCGCCAACGATTACCCAGGTTTGGGTCTTGAGCACTGTGATGCCGAGAAACTGGTAGGTACCGGCGAGGAAGCTGAAAGTCGGGTAGGACTTGACCTCGGCTCCAAAGAGCCCGGCCGCTGAGTATTGGAGAACGAAAGAGGCACCGATGGAAGTGATCAATGGAATGAGCCGGGGGGACGCCCTTAAGGGCCGGTAGGCCACCCGTTCCAGGCCCACCGCCACCCCGCTCGATACCGCCATGGATACCATGAGGATGGCGAGCAATGCCACCAACGGCTGGCCATTCCAGAGCCCGGTGCCCGAGAGGCCATCCGCCACGAAAAAGCTGACCATCGCTCCGATCATGAACACCTCGCCATGGGCGAAGTTGATAAAACGGAGCACCCCATAGACCATGGTGTAGCCCAAGGCGATGAGGGCATACAGGCTCCCCTGAGCAATCCCAAAGATGACCAGGTCGCGCCACTGGCTTCCGGATAACCGACCGCTGGCCAGGCTGGCCACCGAGCCCCAGACGATTACTACCACCGCCGCGATTCGAATGAACCAAAAGGCGATATTGACGAAGGAGAACCGCCGAGACAGCTTGACCTTGGGTTGGCTTAGCTCGTCGGTGGTGGCGATGGCCGGCTCCTGGGGTTATCGGACGAGGTGCACCGATGGGTGCACCTCGTCCGATAGATCGACGGTTGTCAGGATGTCACTAGGGGAGAATCTCAATCAGACCGACGTCTGGAGCCTGGAGGACAATCCGTGGTCCGGCGGGCTCGAAGATCGGGAAGAACAAGATTTCCGCCCCGGATGCCGCCACCTCGGTAAGAACCGGGCGCATGTCCTCCTGGTCCTTGGCAACAGAGGTGGCCAGCACGACTTCGCCACCGAACTCGGTGAAAGAGGCACCAAAAGCGCCGGCGAGTCCCACGGTGTAGGGGTCGCCGTCGTGGATGGTGGCCGCAGTCCTCACTCCTAGTGTTTCGTAAGCGAACTGAGCTGCTGCCCTTCCCTGGAATTCGTCGTTGTGGGCGGTCCGGAAGTAGCCGTAGTGCCAGTTGTCGGCCCGGACAGGACCCTCATCCGAGAAGTACCCGGTGGCGGTGAGGAACGGTGACGTGTTCGAGCCGGAGATCAGTGGGATCCCGGCTTCCGCCAGTGCTTCCGCCGCTGGAACCGCCGCACCCGAGCAGCTCGTGCCGAGCACCGCAACTATGTTGGGGTTGGCCAGCACTCGCTGCGAGGCGGTGGTGCCGCCGTCGGCCGAGCACAGCTCATCCTCGATCATCGAGAGCTCGACTGGATGCCCCAGGATCTCGCCCCTGTCCTCAAAGGCGATTCTGAGGGCGTCGACTTGGTCCTGACCGAGGTTGATGGTGTCACCGCTGATGGTCTGCATGGTGGCGAACTCGATCGGATCGCCGGCAGCTACCACCAACTCTCCCAGGTCGGCGGGGGCGTCGGCTGGGATCACCCCAATGCCGGTGTCGGGCAACTCGAAGGCCACCGTCTCAAGCACGTTGGCCACCACGCCCGAGAGGCCGGCCGCGGCGTCGTCGTAGAGATGGATGGCGATCACCGGCCTGGCGCAGTCACCGAACTCGTTGCAGCTAAGGGTAGTGAGGCCCTCGAAGCTGGTCATGTAGAGCGCATCGATCAGGGCCTTGCGGTTGATCACCAGTGACCCGTCGGCTCCCTCCTCTGCCACCGTTTCGATGGCGGCGAACACGATGGTGGCGGCGTCGTAAGCGCGGGCGTGGAAGGCCTGCACGAACTCTGTTCCCACCAACGCTTGGTACTTCTCAGCCAGATCCTGATATCCCGCGCTGTCGGGCTGTCCGGGAGCCGAGAAGTGCATGCCAATCCCGGTCTCGCCGACGCCGTCTATGAACGTGGCCGAGATCAGCCCATCGGCACCCATCAGGTAGATATTGCCTTCGCCAGTGGCGACCGTGGTTTCCGTGGCAACGGTGGTTTCCGTGGCACCGGTAGTGCTGGTGGTTTCAGTAGCACCCGTGGTGGTCGTCGTCCCTGCACCGCCACATGCGGCGAGGATCACCGCCAAGAGCCCGAGGGCGACCTTGCTCTTCTTCTTTTCTCTCATGGTTTTCCTTCCTAATAGCCCCATCAAAGCCGGGGCTCATTTGCTGGGCATGGCGCCCCACATTGAGATGGAGCATACAATTCGGCCAACCACCCTGCTGGCAGGCCGATCCAAGAATGGTGGGCTCCGCCGGTCACCCAGGGGTGATTTCCGGGCGAAATTGGGCACCGTGACCGGGGAGGATGAGGGAGGTACCCAGACCGAGCATGCGTGCCCGGTGGCGATGAAGCGCACCGCTGTCGATCGCACAAGGGGTCCTCTAGCGCCTTGATCTAGGTTCACCAGAGGTGAGCCATACCGCCTATCCGCATCTGATTCGACCAGGGTGGAGATGTCCTCGGCGCGGAAGCCCGGTGTCTGGGTCGGTGAGTACGAGGGTTTTTTCTCACCGCCCATAAAGTAGCCAGACGCCAGACCCACCACTCAGCCCTTACCGCTCACCATCGGGATGATGACCGAAGAGATTGCTGCCCGCGACGCCTACCGATCGACTGCCGAGGGCCGGGTTGTCGAGATCACTCCGGAAGGCGTGATCCTTGACCGCACGGTCTTCTACGCCCGCGGGGGCGGGCAGCCTGGAGACACCGGAGTCCTTCGCACCCCGACCGGGGACGTGCAGATCATCGACACCTTCCGCCAGGGTGGCCAGATCGTTCACGCCGTTGCCGATCTTTTGGGAGTCGAGCCCGGGATGGCGGTGGAGGGGATCATCGATTGGAACAGGCGCTATCGGTTGATGCGCACCCACACCGCCCTTCATGCCCTGTCGGGCGTTGTGTGGCGCGACTTCGGCGCCAAGGTCACCGGAGGAAACATGGAACCGGGAATGGCACGTATGGATTTCGAGCTTGAAGCCATGTCGACCGAGTTCGGTCGCGAGGTCGAGCGGATACTCAACGAGGAGCTCGTGAAGGGCTATCCAGCCGAAGTGGTCTTTCTTGCCCGCGACGCGGCCGTCAAAGATCCCGACCTGATCCGAACCAAGGAGAATCTGATTCCTGAGTACGTGACCGAGATCAGGGTGATCGACATCGTCGGACTGGATCGCCAGGCCGATGGGGGGACCCATGTCCGCTCGACCCTCGAAGTCGGTCAGGTCCGTGTCGTCAAGACGGAATCCAAAGGCAAAGCAA
>CAZRID010000161.1:0-7351 GCA_964600055.1 uncultured Acidimicrobiaceae bacterium | reverse complement strand
CCCTATTCTCGAAAGAGCTGCTGCGGACGCCTCAGCTGCTGCGGCGGAGGGCTCGCTCCAGCCTGGCCAAACCTTCGTCGGCCTCTTCTTCGGTGATCGACATCGGGGGCGCCAGACGCAGGGCGTTTCCGTAGAGACCGCCTTTGCCGATGAGAAGACCCTCCTCACGTGCAGCTTCGAGAACAGCCGACGCCGTCTCCGGAGAGGGACTGCCGTCGGGTCGGACAAGTTCAACGCCGATCATGAGGCCCTTGCCCCGCACCTCCCCGATGATCTCCAGCTCCTCAGATAGCGGGACCAGGCTCTGCATGAGCCGATTGCCCACCTTCAACGAGTTTGTCTGCAGATCGTTGCTGAGCATGTAGTCGAGGTTGGCCAATGCACCGGCAGTGGCCAGGGGGTTACCACCGAACGTCGAGATGCCCAGAGCCGGATAGGCCTCCATGATCTCGGCCGGTGCGACCACTCCCCCGATGCTCAGCCCGTTGCCGAGGCCCTTGGCGAAGGTGAGCAGGTCGGGTGTTATCCCATGGGCCTGGTAGCCCCAGAAATGCTCCCCGGTCCGTCCCCATCCGGTCTGAACCTCGTCCGAGATGAAGAGGATTTCGTTCTTCTCCAGGACTTCTTTCATCGCCTTGAAGAACCCATCCGGTGGGGTGACAAAACCGCCGACCCCTTGGATCGGCTCGGCGATCATCACCGCCGCGTTGCCGGCAGTGGCAACACCGAGCAGGTCTTCCAGATCAGCGACGCAGGCTGCAATGAAATCCTCGTCGGAGAGATGCCCGAAGGGGCTGCGGAGCTTGTAGCCGCCGTGGACGTAGGTGACCTGGAACGGCGAGAAGCTGGTGCCCGACCATGCTTTCTGACCGGTCACCGCGATCGCCGAATGTGACTTCCCGTGATAGCTGCCCCGGATCGCCAGAACCTGGTTCGACTTCTTGTAGGTCGTGGCCAGCATCAGGGCGGCGTCATTGGCTTCGGTCCCGGAGTTGGTGAAGAAGACCTTGGCATCGGGTATCCCCGACAGCTCGGCGACCCTCTCGGCCAGCTCGATCTGGGACTCGATCAGATACAGCGTCGAGGTATGGAGCATCCGATCGGCCTGAGCCTTGATCGCCTCGACCACCTCTGGGACCTTGTAGCCCGACATCGTGACCAGGATCCCGCCGAAGAAGTCGAGGTATTTGTTGCCTTCGGCGTCTGTCACCCAACGACCATCGCCGTCGACGAGGGCGATCGGCTGCTGGTAGTAGAGGGGAGCCCAATCCGGCAGCACGGCCTTGTGACGTTCATGGAGCTCGGCGTGCTTTCCCATATGTCTCTCCTTCGAGGATTACGCCCTCAAATATCGCAGAAATAAGGACCGATCGCCCAACAGGTACCGGTCCAGCCTCATGTCGAGCGGCGGATCGGCCGGGCCACCGTGCGCGATCCGGGCCGACTTGCCACCGATCATGGTTGGGGCCACGGTGAGGTTCAGCTCGTCGACCAGCCGGGTGGCGACGAACTGACCGACCAGAGTGGGACCACCTTCACAGAGGATCACTCCCGCCGCCCCCAAACGGGCCAGGATGTTCTCCGGCGTGACGTCATCGAGAATGATCACCTCGGCTGCATCGCCGAGCATCGCCAGCTTCGCCGGGTCCGCTTCCGGCCCGGTGATGACCATCGGCCGGTGCTCGGGGTCGGAGAACACCCTCGCCTCGGGATCGAAGCTGAGCCGCCCCGAAACGATTGCCAACACCGGGACCTCGGTGAGCCCGGCCGCAAGTCTCCGCTCCCGCCGGACCTCGTCGAGATGGACAGGGTTGTAGTTCTCCGCCTGAACGGTTCCCGACCCAACCAAGATGATGTCGGGAACCGCCCGCAAAGCCTGGAACACCGCCTTGTCGTCCTCATCGCCAAGACTGGACGATTTCCCGTCGATCGCAGTCCCCCCGTCTGCCGAGCTGATGAAGTTGACGAGGAACCAGGGTCGGCCTTCAGCCTTGCGCTCATCACCCGAATAGAGATCGAGAAGGTCGTCGACGGGTTGGGAGGAAGGATCTGGTTTCCGGAGCATCCCCGCAAGCTAGTGGTCTGTCGCTCAATCGATGCCGCGGTGTCGCCGAGCCATTCGGAGTCGCTGGCAAGGACGCAGGACGAAGGCGCACCTGATCGTTCGTCGAGGACGAGGACGCAGCCAGCGGCGTCGAGGGCCGGCGAGACCGCGCAGCTATTTGGGAGACGGGCCACTAGCGGCGAGTCACTCCTCGACGATCCAGGCGGTGACCATCCCGAACATGCCCTCGTCCCGCTCGACGTGGGTGAGGATGTGACAGTGCCATACCCACACCCCGGGGTCCTCGAGGAGGAAGAGGACCGAGTATCGCTCACCGGGTGCCACGTTCAAGGTGTCCACCCAATAGGGGCTGTCGAGGGGGATCCCGTCCTTGGCGTAGACGAGGGCGGGGAATTGATGCTGATGCATCGGATGAATCTGGAGGCCTTCGTTGTAATAGTGGACGACCACCCAATCCCCCACCCTCCCCGTGTAGGGCTCGGTCGCCGGGAACGACTTACCGTTGAGACTGAGCCCGATGACCCCTGCATCGTTGAGAACCATGGGGATCTCCTGGGAAACCTCGAGATCCTCGGGGATCTGGATGCCGGAGATTGTCTGACCAAGTGGTAGGGGGACGTCACCAATGACGAAGGTGCCGAACAGTCCGTTGGGGATCGTCATGTGCCCGTGAGCATGGGCGTGGTACATCGCCACCATCGGCTCACGTGTAGTGAACTCGTAGACAAAGGTCTCACCTGGCTTGATCAGCGGCTGGGTGAGGGGTGCGACGCCATCCATGTTGTTGGGGACTTTGACGCCGTGCCAGTGGATGTCGGTGCCCATCGGCAGTTGGTTGTCCAGAACCACCCGCACCTTGTCCCCGACCTCGACATGGATCGCAGGCGCCGGCACCATGCCGTTGTATGTCCAGGCGTCGACCAC
This sequence comes from uncultured Acidimicrobiaceae bacterium, assembly GCA_964600055.1. GTDB lineage: Bacteria > Actinomycetota > Acidimicrobiia > Spongiisociales > ZC4RG35 > JARDZU01. Next base: position 4,362 of record CAZRID010000161.1, on the reverse strand, counting down.
CTTGCCCGGTTCCACCTCCCACGGCGTGATGGCGGCGGTCAGACGGAACTCTTTGGTCCCGTCGGCGAGGATCGTGGGCTCGAGAACTTGGTTGCCCAGGCCTTCTGTCTCGGCCGGGAAGGCCAGCATCGACTCTGTCATCAATCGATCGAGCTCGGCCCAATCGGCCTCGTCTCCCCCGCGGTCCTCATGTGTGGAGTCGTCTGACGCCGCCGCACCCTCGACCACTGTGACCATCGCCTCCATGCCTGCATCGCGATGACCAGCAATCGAGCAGAAGATGACATAGGAGCCGGGGCTGAGATCGCCGGCCTCGAGACCAGCCGATTCGCCGACATTCAGGTCGGGTGTCGAAGCTCCACCCTCCAGCGCGAGGTTGTGCGCAACCGAGCCGCCGTTGGTCACCTGAAACTGTGTCGGACCGGGACCGATCTCCAAATTCCCATCGATGGCGAACTCGGTGAGTGTGTAGCTGACCACCTGAGACCCGGCATTGTCTTCTCCCTCGTCTTCGGCAGCAACAGCGCTGCCACCCCGATAGGCCACAATGGCGGCCAGGATCGCCACGGCGGCGCCCATGATCGCGACCACGATCAGCAGCTTGTCGAAGGCCCCCGCGGGCGAGAGATCGCGCGACTCATCACGCTTCGGTGTCATATCAGCCAAGGTAACGAACCCCGGATTGGGGTCAGTAGGGACCAATGGCCCTAATCGCCTGAGGAGATCGAGGGCAGAGTTCGGGTGTCCAGGGTCCCACGAGGTAGGGACTTCCGGCCGTGACCCACAAACGCACGATGCGTGATTATTGGTTCACGCTAGGAAAGGCTGAGTGATGAGAGTCCGAGAGCTCGTCGGCGGCAATGTGATCTGGGTCGAGCCCGACAACACCCTGCGCCGAGCGACAGATGAGATGGTTTCGACCCGTGTCGTCCTGCTCCGGGCGATCACCGATCCTTCGGAGTGAGACATGGAACCGATCACTGAAGCCGAGGCCCGTCAGTTTCTGACCGAGGCCATGGTCGCCCACATCGGCGTTATCGCAAATGGTGAGCCCTATGTCACCCCGATGTCGTTTGTGGTCGACGGCAATCGCCTGCTGTTCCGGACCAAGCTGGGCAAGCGCTTCGAAGCGATCGAAGCAAACCCTGTCGTGTGCATCGAGGTCTCACGGTTCGACGAGGCATCGGGCGATTGGACCAGCGTGATGGTGAAGGGGAAGGCGATGGAACGGGACGATGAGCCAACGACGGCTCGCACGATCGAACTCCTACTCCACAAGTACGAGACCGTTCTCGGCTCCCCTTTGGGCCACGGCGGACTGCAGCCGATGGCGAGTTTTCCACACGTGATCGAAGTCCCGATCGACGAAATCACAGGGATGAGCTCGGGTCGTGGCTTCTCCTACCGGACACGCCCTGGCCGTCTCTGATGTTCGTGGGCTACCACACGCATGTCTCGCTGCCTCTGGCCGAGGTGGAGAACCGACTCGACGAGCTCCGATCGGATCTCGGATCTTGGGCAGATATCGCCTACCGAGACGGTGAGGAGTTGCGAGCTCGAGTCGGCCCCGGCGGGGGAAGCTTGGCCAAGGAAGTGCGTCTGGAGATTGGAGCGGCCGAGATCCATCGAGCCGGTCTTGTCTACCCAATCAGTTGGTCGGCGACGGGCGCCGGGATCCTGTTTCCCAAGTTGAGCGCTGATCTGACCATCTCCCATGTCGGCTCGCACCAGACGAAGATCGGCTTGGAAGGCACCTATGAGCCCCCGCTCGGATCGTTGGGCAGGGTGGTGGACCGGGTCGTGCTCCGTAGGGTCGCCGACTCGACGGTCAAGGCCTGGGTCGACCGTCTGGCAGACGCCCTCTCCTCGGGGCAGCCGGTCAGCTGAGTGGTAGCCGCACCTCAACCGTCGTTCCTGAGCCGGGGGAGCTGGAAATGTCCGCACTGCCACCATGGGTCCCGGCGCGTGCCGAGAGGTTGGCCAGGCCCATGCCAGGGTTGGTGTCATCAGGGTCGAACCCTGATCCATCGTCACGGACGACGATCCGGCACCACTCATCATCAGAGTCGACGATCACCTCGACGCGGGTGCCCCCGGAATGACGAAGGGCATTGCTCAATGCCTCACTGACGATCTTCACCACGTCGTCCTCGATCCGTTCATTCGAGAGGGTCGTCGTTCCGATCTCGAGGGTGACGCCAGTCGGGTAGGCGGAGCCCATCCGGGACACGACCTCCTGCAGTCGATCGTCGAGTTGACGTCGCCCCGTCGTGGTCCGCAGCTGGAAGATGTAGGACCGGAGAGTCTCGACGGCATTGTCGAGCCGGTCCACTGCATCCTCCAACGTTGTAGCCGCGCCACTGTCGCTCACTTGCTCGGATATCCCCTGGAGACCCAATCCGACCGCGAACAGGTCCTGGATCACCGAGTCGTGCAGATCGCGGGCGATGCGTTCCCGGTCCTCGACCAAGGCAATCGATTGAAGCCTGTCGTGAAGGCGGGCCCTGGTGACGGCCGACCCGGCGATTCGGCTCAACGCCTCTGCGATGACCACATCGTCCTCGGTGAACCCACCCGGCTTCTCGGTCAGATAGAGGTTGCCGAAGGCGTTGGCGCCGGCCACCACCGGCACGCCGAGAAAACTGGTCATCGGCGGGTGATTCGGCGGGAACCCATACGAGTCCGGATGATCGGAGATCGAGTCGAGTCGGATGGTTCGGTTCTCCCGCACCACGACGCCGAGCACGCCGCGGCCCATGGGCAACGACCCGATCCGCTCCACCTGCTCGGGTGACAGGCCCTCATGAAGAAACTCAGAGAGCACACCGTGCTCGCCGAGGACCCCGAGTGCTGCATATCTGGCACCGGTCGCCGCTCGAGCCTCTGCCACCAGACGACGAAGCACTTGGTCCAGGTCACCCGCTCCGACCACAGCGGCAGCTGCCTCGATGAGGGCAGGTAACCGCTGAACCGTCATCGACTGTGTCATCGGAGCAGGACGTTACCCCCGCTACCGTTTCTGCCTTATGGAGAAGCTCCGGGTACTGCTCGTCGACGACCATGAGGTGGTGCGGGCAGGGATAAAGGCCCTCCTGGACTCACAGGAGGACATGGTCGTCGTTGGCGAGGCCGGGACAGCCGAAGAGGGGATTCGCCGGGTCGGCTACGACGAGCCGAACGTCGTGGTGCTCGACGTCCGTCTACCCGACGGGAGCGGTGTCGAGGCTTGCCGTGACATCAGATCCAGGTTTCCCGAAGTCAAAGTGTTGATGCTGACGTCCTTCGCCGACGAGGAAGCCTTGATGTCGGCCATCCTCGCCGGCGCCTCTGGCTACGTGCTGAAGCGGGTCAAGGGCAACGATTTGGTAGATGACATCAGAAAGGTCGGAGCTGGCGAGTCGCTCCTCGACTCGGACATGACCGAACGTCTCTTCGAGCGTCTTCGATCTGGCCCTCACGACGACCCCCTGTTGTCCCGGCTGAGCAAGCAGGAGCGCACCATCGTCGAGCACATCGCCAACGGCCTCACCAACAAGCAGATTGCCGAGGAGATGTTCCTCGCCGAGAAGACCGTGAAGAACTACGTCTCGAACCTGCTGGCCAAGATGGGAATGAGCCGACGCAGCGAGGCCGCCGCATATGTGGCTCGCATCGAGGGTGAGCACGAAGGGGCCGAGGCGCCCCAGGGATGGGGCGAGGGTTGATGCTGACGACTCACGGGTAGGTTCGGGCAAGTATGGAGGACTTGCTCAGAGAAGCCGCAGGCCGCGCCCTTCGCTACCGCCAGGACGTCCAGACCGACCCGATACGTCCCGATCCCGATGCGGACATCGCCGAGCTCGGGGGCAACTTCCCCGATGGGCCCACTGACCCGATGCAGGTCCTGAAGCTCATGGACGAGGTCGGCTCCCCGGCGACCATGGGATTCTCCAGCCCGCGGTTCTTTGGATGGGTGATAGGAGGGGTCCAACCCGTCGCCCTCGCCGCCGACTGGATGGTGTCGGCATGGGACCAACCCACCTATGCGGCCGAGGCCAGCCCGGCAACCGTGGCGATGGAGGCTGCGGCGATCGGGTGGGTCAAGGAGGCGGCCGGGCTCCCCGAGAGCACCTGGGGTGCCTTTGTGACCGGCACCACCGTCGCACACATGGCATCATTGGCCACCGCCAGGTCGGCTGTCCTCGCAGCCGAAGGCTGGGATGCAACCGGCCAGGGCCTGTTCGGGGCACCGCCGATCGCCGTCGTCGTCGGCGAGGAGGTGCACCCCTCCCTCGTCAAGGCGCTTGGCGTGATCGGGCTCGGGCGGGATCGTGTGATCCAGGTGCCGGTCGACGATCAGGGCCGTATGCGGGCTGATGTGTT
>CAZRID010000160.1:0-7389 GCA_964600055.1 uncultured Acidimicrobiaceae bacterium | reverse complement strand
AGCGACCTGGGCCACCTTCTTCGCCTGGTTCTGCCGTGACCTGATCCGGCAACGGAGCGCAGCTCAGGTCACCGGGGTTCAATCGGGCCTCAACTAGATACAGCAGACAGTTCGGGCTCCTCCCGAATCAGGTCGTCGGCGTCCGCGAGGGGCAGAGTGACTTCGAAGATGGTCAGGTCGTCCGCACGGACATAGTGGAGTGAACCACCCATGTCTTCGGCAAAGGAGCGGGCGATGGCCAGACCGAGACCGACACTGCCCTCGACCACAGCGGTGCCGTCGGTGTGAACATAGCGATGGAACAACCGCGCCTCGACCTCAGGAGACACACCCGGACCGTCGTCGATCACCTCGATCACTGCCGTACCATCACGGGTGTATGCGGTCAGCGCAATGTCGAACCCGCCATGTTTGGCGGCGTTGGAGACCAGGTTGCGAAGGAGTTGGCGCAACCTCGAGCGATCGGCCAGAACCGAAATCGATATGTCGTCGACCTCGACCGAGATCCCCTGGCGGCGAAATGGGCGCAACACCTCCTGAATCTCCGCACACAGCTCGACCGGCTCGACGTCGTAGACGATCGCTTCGGCGTCGATCCTTCCGGCAGCAACCAAGTCGTCGACCATCCTCGACAACTCCGCAGCCTCGGTGACGATCAACCCGACCAGCTCCCGCGAAGACGGTGTCAGCCCGGCGTCGTCATCCTCCAACGACGAGGCAAACCCGTAGATGCCGGTAAGCGGTGTCCTCAACTCATGCGACACGTCTGCGATGAAGGCATCCTTTGAACGGGACACTTCCCGCTCATGGCGAAGCTCTTCGGTAAGTATTCGCTGGGCGGCGTTGCGCCGTGTCGTCCGCCATACCGCGACCATGATGCCGAGCGGAAGGAGGAAGACCACGAGGAAGCGCACCGCCTCGGCGGCGCGGCCCACACCTTCACCGGCAACCAGAATGTCGGCCGTTCTCCCATCGCGCAACTCGGTGAGAGAACCGATGAGATCCTCATAGCTGCGACCTTGGTTGGTCAGGACCGACGCCCCGACTTGGGTGTCGAGGACCTTCAAGCCGTCTAACGCCTCAATGGTTGTCAGCTCGAATCGACGGTAGGCCTCCTCGACGGGGCCCCGCTGATCCGGCTGCACGCCGGCAATCAAACGGTCGAACCGAGAGGAGAGCTCCTGAGCCGCGTCTTCGACTCCATCTCTGGCGTCGACGACCACGATCAGGTCGGCGTCGTTGACCGCCAGGACCACAGCAAAGTTGGTCGCGTTGAGTACACCTGCGGCCGCACTCATCGTGGACTCGGAGAGAATGGCAATCTCGGCGTCTGATGCGATTGCGCTCGAGCTCTCACGGTTGACCAAGAAGACGGCAAGCACGAGCAGAGCTGTGAGCGAAGCACCCACAACGACGATCTGGACGTAGTCAGAATTCGGTTTCCGCACTTGGTCACTTCATCGGCACGGGCGCTTGTCGTCTTGATGACGGCACTCATGAAAACGGTCAGAGATGACGATGTATCACTGTGGATTTGACCCGCCGCCTTTTCATGCTCCTCACGCTCTTTGGTGTTGTCTTCACGGTCGCCACCCCGCCGGTTTTGGCCGACCACACCTCAGCCCATGCCGAGGAGGAGATTTGGGAGGTCGCGGATCGTGCCGAGCTAGACATGGACGGAATTGTGTCCGGATTCGACGATCACATCTCTGAACTGGGAAGCGAGAGCGAGGTCGAATCGGCGGAGGATGCGGCAGACGACGCCCTCAAAGCCATCTGGGATCAAGCGAAGCTGTCGATCGAGAATCTGGTCAAGCTGTATCCAGGAGAGCTCGGACCTGTCGGCGGCGACGCCAAGACACAGGTTCAGAGTGCTAGGCAGGCCTCCCGGGATTTGGTCTCGAGTCTGGCCGACGACTGGCAGCCACCGACGTCTACGACTACACCGGCAGTCACCACCACCACCCCGGCCCCGGCGACGACCTCCCCAACCATCGCAGAACCTCCTAAGGGCGGCACAACATCTCCCCCCGCCCCGAACAATGGTGGATCGAACAACGGTGGCAACAACAGCGGCAACAACAGTCGCAACAACAGCGGCGCAAACAACGGAGGAGGGCAACCTCCCCCGCCAGGCTCCGAGAACCTGGCGGAACCCAGCCCAACCCCGAGCGATCAACCGTTCGCCCCGGGCCCCTCGGGTCCGGCGAGTCCAGTCCCCGAACCATCCGAATCCGCGAGATTCACTGTGTTGGCGACGCTCACCCCCGGCCAACCGGCCATGTTGGGCCCCGAGGCTGTGTCCGACTTTGACGACTCCGAGGTGGCGAGCGCGACTGACAGAATGGGAGTGCTGCTCGACGCTGTCCTCCCGCCAGCCATAGTCGACCTCGTGCTGTCCCCGTTGCTGGTCCTGGAGATACTGATCGGCACAATCGTCGACGGCGGACTGAGAGTGATCGGTCCATTGCTACTGCTTGGGGTGTTCGCGCTCGGGATCTTCCGGTACGACCGCTCTACGAGGCGTGTGAGGTTCCCGGACCTATCGTGACCACCCGCTATTGGTAGTGGTCGGAGATGACCGACCAGGCGCTGCCGGTCGCGTTCTCGACCCAGATAACGAGGGTCCGCAAGGCGAAGGCGAACACCGCTACCAAGGCCGGAATCGTGAGGTCCCAACCCAAAGCCGCACCGATCATCGCTACCGCCACCACGGCCGAAGTCAATGCGAGGTGGGTCAGGAGACGACGTCTGCGCAAACGTCGTCTTTCCAACTCGTCTGCCAGCTGTTTCAACTCCCGAAGCGAGCCGGCGGTTCGCACCACCTCTGCCGGAACCGGGCCGGAACCATCGGTTCTCTTGGGGCGTCGGCTGAGCACCCAGAGACGGGGAGCAGCCAGTTCGATGTGGTAGCGGCCGCTGATCCAGCCGTCCAACGTTTCGGTCCAGGTATGGCGACCCATGCCGCACTCCTCTCGATCACAAGGTTACCCCAATGAATCGAAATGAAACAGGGAACTACTGCCATGATCCGGACGTCGAAAGGCGAAACGGAGGAGATCGAGTGGCCGTCCGCAGACTGAGTGCTTTCGTCGTGGCTTTCTTTCTGGCGCTCGGGCTGGGGGTTCAGGGTGCCCTCCCCGCTCATGGCTGCAGCTGCATGATGCCCGACCCCTTCGCAGGTCTCGCCGAGGCCGATGGCGCCTTCGTCGGCACGCTCGTCGAGGTGGACCGGGGTGGTCTCGGGCCAATCACCAATTCCGATCAACTGGCCGACTTCCACTTCGAGGTGGAGGCGAGCCTGAAGGGTGAGATTGGCGATGCCATCCTGGTCAAGAGCGCTTCCGACGGGGCCGCGTGTGGTATCGAGCTCCCGGTCGGTGAGCGGGCCGGCTTCCTCCTCACTCAGGATCCGATCGATGGTGAATGGCAGGGCAATCTGTGCTGGACGATGGACGCCGACCGCCTGCTCGCCGCCGCCGAAGGCCCACCCGAACCTGTGCAAGGCTCTCCCCCACATCTGATCGTCTCCTCACAGATGGGCGATGCGGGTGTGCTCGCCCTCGACCGCGACGGCCAGGTCGTCGGCTACGGCGAAGGGCCTCCCCCACCGTTGGTGAGCGCCTGCCCTGATGACGAGACGTTCATCGGAACAGGGGACAACGCCACGATCCGGGTGTGGTCGTTCACCAACCTGGACGTTGTCGGCGAGTACCCGCTCGACCCCCAAGGTTCCCCCTGGGTCCGCAACCTGATCTGCGCCGGTCCCGGTGGCAACCCGTTCCTGGCCGTGACCGAGCTCTCGGGTCTCGCCGAGACATCTTTGATCCGTTACGCAGACGGCAACACCAAGTTGCTCGCCGAGGACATCGAACAGCTCATCGACACCTCGGTCGGGCTGGTCGCCATCGGTAGCGACGGCGTCATCTCAAGTGTCGACCCCGAGAGCGGGTCACTCAGCACATTGATCGAGTCCATCGGCGATGTCCGGGGCCAACTCGGTCCCGTGGTTGTGTCACCAGATGGTTCCCACTTGGCGTTGTCGGTCGTGAACTGGAACGTCACACCACCCCAGGGGCGTGCGATCGTCCTCGACCTGGAGGGTCGGACCTCGGCGGAGGCGGCCTTCGCCTGCGACATCTACCCGAGCTGGGTCAACGACGAGGAGGTCTCGATCTGGGACACCTGCAATTCCAACGTTGGCGGCATCTACAGCACCGACCTGGAGCTGATTCGTGAGGGCCCACTGCCGGCCGACTATCTCGGCTACGGGTGGACCGTCACCGACGAGAACGGCGCCGTCTATTACCCGGGTGATTTCGGCATGTCGGTCGTGCTACCGGGCGCCGAGAGTGGCACCCCATTCGGACAGCTCACCGGCTACCCGTCGGCAGCCCTTCTCGTCCCCGAGGCGGCCCGAGCTGCCTGGACGGGATCCGAGTTCCAGCCGGGAGACGTGGTCGAGGGCCCGCCAATCACCTTCGTCGAGCCGATTCCGATTCCTGCCCCCGGTGAGGCCCCCGTGATCCCGGGGAGCACCAACTCACCGGTTTGGCTGATGGTGGTGGGTGCGGTCATGGTCGGCGGTGTGCTCTGGCTGCTGCTGCGCAAGCCCCCCGGGGAAGACCCGGCCTCACTCTGACTGAACGTTGACCTTGCGTCGCCCGCGACGCGACGCTTCAAATGATGCGATACGTCAGTGATCGCGAGAATCGAGGTCGATGTCCTTCTTGACGTATTCGGTGTGCTCCTCCTTCTTGGTGGCGGTGTTCGACACCAAGGTCAGGACCAGACCCAGTCCACCGACGACCATCAGGATGATCCCGATCGTGTTTAGGTTGAACCCGTCCGCTTCCACCGACACAGCGAACGCCAAGACAGCACCCACTGCTATGAGGAAGAGCGAGCCTCCGAAACCTGCATTCCTGTTCACTTGATTTCTCCCTTCGCTATTTCTTCTCTGTCGGATCCGATTCAGCGGTATGCGATCAAGGCAATGATGGAAACAATGCGGTATGACACGCGCCCACGGAACTGTAGCCCAGCACGCCAAGGAAACCGTCGAACGGGCCTCGTCTGACCTCTCTCGTATCATCGCGTTTTAGGGAGTCGAGCGTTCGTCGACGGCAGTTTTACGGCACCGATTTTCGCCACGTACCGCTCTGTCGACCAGGCCACCGCCTCACACCGCGAACAACGCCTCGAAGAACGCCGGCTGGGCGACGGGAGTGCGATCGAACAGGCAGCGCCAGGTCACGGGGTACCGGTATGACGCCCTATCTGTCTGCACACCGTCGAGCTTGTTGAACCAGTGCGCCCACTGCTTCGTGTAGAAGAACCCCCCGGCGGCGTGGCGGTCGATCAGCCGCAGATATTCCGCCACCTGCTCCGGCAGCATCTCGTGGAACGATGAGACGTTCAGCACCACGTCGGCGCCGAGCGGGGCCAGCGCGGAAAACTGGTTCGGGGTGACAAATGCGAGCCGCGAATCGCTGATCGCGTCGCCGAGTGCAGCCGAATCCATCCCACGTGAGAACCGATGGGTGGGCAGATCGGGGTGGCGCGCCGTGAGGTACGCCTGTGACAGTGCCAGTGCCGGCGGGATGTCGACGATCACGACCCGAGCGTCCGGCTGCGCCATCAGGAACAGGTCGGCGAATCGCCCGTAGCCTGCGCCGATTTCCAGGATCGTCGCCTTGCGAAGCCGCGGCTCGGGCATGTTCGGCGATGCTTCCGTACTCCAGCAGGCTGTTGCCGAGATCTTCCGAGATGCGACGGCCGCGCCAGCGAACGGCAATCGGCTCGCCGAGCGCCGGCTCCTCGAGTCGGTTCGCAGCCTCCGGGGGAACTTTCCGCCGCGCCACATCCCACAGCATCCCCACGTATACGGCATGACCGAGGGCGCGAAAGCGCTGTGGAAGCTGCCCTGGTGACTTTGGTCGGCCCCAGTCGACGGCATCGACGCAAACCCGGGCGCGAAGCGCCGCGATCGATGGACCACGTGCCCACGCCCTGAGCACTGAAGCGAACTCGGGCTGGCGCGGGCTGTTGATGACCCACTGGAAGTAGTTGTAGTTGACGGTGCGCTTGAACGAGCCAAGCCCCTCGCTCCGCAATGTCGCCGTATTGCGGGCGGCAAAGCTGGCCCAGAACTGCGATGGCTTGAGAACACCGCCCGCCTCCTCGACCTCGGCGACCATCGCCTCGAGCTCGTCGACATCGAGGTTCACGAGACAATCCGCTCGGTCACCGCGCGGACCCTACAGGCACCTAGTGGTGTCGCTCAATTGATGCCGCGGTGTCGCCGAGCAATCGGCGTCGCTGGCAAGGACGCAGGACGAAGGCGCACCTGATCGTTCGTCGAGGCCGAGGACACAGCCAACGGCGTCGAGGGCCGGCGAGACCGCGCAGCTATTTGTGCGACGGGCCACTAGGGGCTCGGTTTCGGACACGATGGCGATCGCTCGAGTCGCCGACCCGTGCCTTGCGAACGCAGTGCTTCAGGCATCGGCCGGGTTGGCGGTTGCTCCTGGGTCGATGCACAGCCGATCGGTATCTCGTCATGCGACTTCGGACAACGCGGTTGTCATGGTTCCGTCCCTCTCCTCGTGTTGCTCGGCATCGGGTCTGCCGGCGGTCGGTGGGGCGTCAGCACGAACCGGTCTATCGCCAAGGCGAATCCGTCGTCATCGTTGGAAGTGGTCACCGCGTCTGCCCCCGCCTTGACCTCCGGCTCGGCGTTGCCCATCGCGATACTCAGCCCACCCCTGGCGAACATCAATAGGTCATTTGGCATGTCGCCAAGTACAGCGATCGCCGAGCGGGGCACCCCCAGCACAGCCACGGCATAGTCGACCACGGCGCCTTTGTTCGCCCGTGGATGGGTGACGCCGAGGTAGTACGGCTGGGATCGGGCCGCTGACACTATTCCGCCGAAGACACGTCGCACACTCGCGGTGGCATCCTCGACCAGTGCCTCGTCGTCGTGGACTCCGACCAGCTTGACGACGTCCGTGATCCCCTCCACCGACGACACCACAGTCGGCGGAAACTGGACTGTCCACGTCTCCCGCGCCACATGCGGCCCTGACGGGTCCGTGACGAACCAGTCGGTCCCGTTGTAGGCCCACACCGCCAGGCCGTGTTTTGCCAGCATGTCGTGCAACGGTGCGACACAGTCGTCGGGTAACACGTAACGCTCCAGCACCGAGAGATCCGGCGACACCAACATCCCACCGTTGAACGCCGCTATCGGGGTCGTGAGTTCGAGCGGCTCTATCAACATCCTCACCCGCGACGCTTCGCATCAGTGCTCGTCACTTTCCGTAGTCATGTGGACGCGGCCTGGTCCACAGTGGACTGACAAGCTCTCAGGCCGAGGCCACTTCA
>CAZRID010000159.1:0-7411 GCA_964600055.1 uncultured Acidimicrobiaceae bacterium | reverse complement strand
ACCGATTTCAACCTGGTCAGCGATCAGCCGATCGAGTTCACCGGGCTCGAGAACTGGCGGAGGCTGTTTGCCGACCCGAAGGTGGCGAACTCGGCGCTGGTGACGTTGAAGTACGGCGCCTTGGCCCTCCCCTTTGCGATCTTGTTCCCAATGGCGCTCGCCTACCTGCTGGTCTCCAAGCGGCTCAGGGCCCGGGAGACCTTCCGCGCCATGTTCTTCATGCCTTCGATCATTCCCTTCGTTGCCGCCGTCCTCATTTTCGGTGGGCTCCTGAACGCCCGGATCGGTTGGGTGAACCGAGCGCTAGCCGTTGTCGGGATCCAGGGCCCCAACTGGCTTCTCGACCAGACCTGGGTCTACCCCTCTCTCGTATTCATCGGGATTTGGGGGGTCGGCAACGCCATGATCATCTTCATCGCTTCCATGAACTCGGTCCCGTCGACTCTGTACGACGCAGCCCGGATCGACGGGGCGAGCGAGTGGAAGACGTTCCGACACGTGACCCTTCCCATCATCTCCCCGATCATCTTCTACAACCTGGTGATCGCCCTGATCGGGCTGTTCAACTACTTCCTGGTTCCGTTCGTGCTCAACAACGGGAGTGGGGCACCTGCGGGGGCCACCGACTTCTATGCGCTTCGTTTCTTCCAGGAGGGATTCGAGTTCTTCAACATGGGTTATGCGTCCACCCTGGCCTGGGCGTTGTTCGTTGTGGCGGTGGCCATCACCGGGCTCCTCTTCTGGTCGGCCAAGTATTGGGTCTATTACGAGTTTCGGAGGTCTTCGTGACCGCGGTGAAACCGTCTCGATCGGAGGTCTCGATGGGTCCGGCGGCACCGCGGGTCGACCGGCCGCTTCGGCCGAAGGTGGGTCGTAGCTGGCTGGTCACCGGGGCCACCGGCCTCACCCTCTTCCTGTTCCTGATTCCACTCGCCTTCATGGCGATCACGTCGCTCCAATCCGAGCAGCAGATCGGGAACATCGGGGGCCCGATCCTTCCCCGGTCGCCGGCCACCTTCGAGTACGAGACGGAGGCGCTCGACATGTACACCGTCCCCATGGCCGACGGCACGGAACAGGCGCTGGCGATGCTCCAACCAGGACGACAAGTGTCACAGTTCATCGACCCCGCCGACCCGGGTGCGGGGCCGATCGAGTGGGAGGGCAATTGGCGGCAGCTCTCACCGGCATACGAGCTCGATCTCCAGTGGGGGAACTACAACCGCGCCTGGGATCTGATGGATTTCCCCATCCTTCTCCGCAACACGATGATCATCGCCGGGGTCGGCACGTTGGGAGCGGTGGCTTCGTCGATCGTGGTCGCCTACGGTTTGGCCCGCTTTCGCATCCCCTTCGGCAGGACCATCATGGTGGTGCTGATCGCCACGATCATCCTTCCCGGCTTCGTCACCCTGGTCCCCAAATACGCCCTGTTCGTTCAGATCGGCTGGGTGGGGACGATGCTGCCCCTGATCGTGCCCCACTTCTTCGCGAACGCCTTCAACGTGTTCCTTTTGCGTCAGTACTTTCTGACTATCCCGATGGAGCTGGACGAGGCGGCCACCATCGATGGGGCCGGCCCCTTCCGCACCCTGTGGTCGGTTGTCCTTCCTCAGATGAAGGCAGCGGTGGTAGCGGTGTGCCTGTTCCATTTCTACTTCGCCTGGAACGACTTCTTCGAGCCGATGATCTATCTGGCTTCTCGACCCGACCTTCAGCCCATTTCGGTCGGGCTTCGGGCCTTCAACGCCATCTACGACTCACAGCCCAATCTGGTCCAATCGGCGTCCATGCTCGCACTGATCGTCCCTGTTGTCGTGTTCTTGTTCGCTCAGCGGGTGTTCCTTCAGGGCATCGACCTGTCAGGCGTGCAGAAGTAGGAAGAAAGGAAAAGCGCCTGATGACTTCGGTTTCAGAGTTACCCCGCGGGTTCCTGTGGGGGGTGGCGACCGCCTCCTATCAGGTCGAGGGGGCCGTCGACGAGGACGGACGTGGGAAATCGATCTGGGACACCTTCGCCCACACCCCGGGCAAGACAGTCAATGGCGAGAACGGTGACCTCGCCGTCGATCATTATCACCGTTACGCCGACGACGTTGCCCTCATGTCCGAGATCGGAGTCAACGCCTATCGCTTCTCGATCGCTTGGTCCCGGATCCTTCCCGATGGCACCGGTCGGGTCAACCAGGCTGGAGTCGACTTCTACCGCCGGCTGTGCAAGGAGTTGCTCGGCGCCGGGATCACCCCGCTGGCGACGCTGTACCACTGGGACCTGCCTCAGACGCTGCAGGATCGAGGCGGTTGGCTCAACCCGGAATCGGTCACCTGGTTCACCGAGTACGCAGCAGTCGCCAAAGACACTCTCGGCGACATGATCACCATGTGGGCCACCCTCAACGAGCCATGGTGCATCGCGTTTCTCGGTCATAGCTCGGGCGAGCATGCGCCTGGTGTCACGGACACTCCCAGTTCCTTCGTGGCCGCTCACCACCTCATGCTCGCCCACCACTCGGCAATCGAGGCGATGCGACGGACCTCGCCCCGGGATGAGGACAGGTTGGGGATCGTGCTCAACCTGATCCCTGCGTGGCCCGAGTCGGACACCGAGGAGGATCGTGCCGCGGCGCATGCGGTCGATGCGATCAGCAACCGGTTGTTCACCGACGCCGTCTTTCACGGCACCTACCCGGAGGACGTTCTCGACCTCTTCGACCGGTACGAGGTGACCGATCAGATCGACGTGGGGTCTCTCACTGAGGCAGTGCAACCCATCGATTTCCTTGGCGTCAACTACTACAACATTAACCACGTCGAGCACCGCCCCGGGGTGGACCCCATGAGAGCCTGGCCTGGTGCGGACAACGCCCGGATCGCAACTCCACCGGGGGCCCTCACCGAGATGAACTGGGGAGTGGAGCCGGAAGGGCTGACCTGGATGCTGGAGCGGGTGGCAGGCGAGCACCCGGGCATCCCTATGTTCATCTGCGAGAACGGCGCTGCTTACGTCGATGAGGTCGGCCCCGACGGCCAGGTCAACGATGTGGGCCGGATCGCCTATCTCAAGAGCCACATCGAGGCGATTCGAGTTGCGATCGACCGTGGCGCCGACGTGCGTGGCTACTTTCTCTGGTCCCTTCTCGACAACTTCGAGTGGGCCCGCGGCTACGCCAAGCGCTTCGGGATTGTCCGTGTCGACTTCGCGACCATGGAGCGCACGCTCAAGGCGAGCGGTGCCTGGTATCGCGACTTCATCGCCGGGAAAAACCACGACCGACTGAGCTAAGGGGCGGGCCCAGATTCCCCCCTCCCCCTTCGGGGGTACTCCCTGGTGGGGGAGAAACGGAAGCCACGTTTCCTCTCCCGGAGGGGGACTCTCCGGCCGGCTCCCTGGTGGGGGAGAAACGGAAGCCACGTTTCCTCTCCCGGAGGGGGACTCTCCGGCCGGCTCCCTGGTGGGGAGAAACGGAAGCCACGTTTCCTCCCCGGAGGAGGACACTTCTGCCAGCTCCCCTCAGGGGAGAAGAAACGGAGGGCTCTGTTTCCTCCCCCGGAGGGGGAGGTGGCCCGTCAGGGCCGGAGGGGGATCACACTCGCTGCGCGAGACCCAACGTCAGTGGCCAGAGCACTAGCGGTGGAGGACCTGGCGCTTTGGCTTGGGGTCGTGGGGGGATCGTTGTCTGGGGACTCGACCCCGCGACGCCACCTGGATCAGGTCACCGAGCATGGCGCTGGCGGTCGCCTGGCCACCGGCACCGGGACCGGTGAAGAGGAGACGGCCCACCGAAGGCCCTTCGATGAAGATGGCATTGGTCACCCCGTTCACCCCTGCCAGGGGATGATCGGCCGGGAGGCTCTGTGGTTCGACCCTGGCCTGCACCACACCGTCGACCCGCTGCGCCGAGCCGATGAGCTTGATCACCTCGCCCTTAGCGGTCGCCGCGGCAACATCCTCTGCGGAGACACCTTCGATTCCCTCACACTGGACTTCCCAAGGTGGGACCCGCTCCCCGAAGGCGAGACTGGCCAGGATCGAGGTCTTGAAGGCTGTGTCCCTTCCCGAGACATCGTCTGTCGGATCGGTCTCGGCATATCCGAGACGCTGGGCCTCGCCGAGAGCGTCGTCATAACTCCGGCCTTCCTGTGCCATTGCGGTCAGGATGTAGTTGGTGGTGCCGTTGACGATCCCACTGACGACGTCGATGTCCTCTCCGGCGAGACTCTCCGCCAGCGGCCGGATCACCGGAATCCCGCCTCCAACCGCCGCTTCATACATCACCGCGACCCCTGCGTGTCTGGCGGCGGCGGCGATCTCCTCGCCCCTGGTGGCGATCAGCTCCTTGTTGGCGGTGACTACTGGCTTTCCTGAGCGAACGGCGGCAAGGATCAGCTCGCCGGCCGGGTCGAGTCCACCCATGGCCTCGACGACCACATCGATCGAGGGATCGGTCACCACCGACATCGCGTCGTCGGTCAACCGGTCTGGCTTCAGATCGAAGGGGCGCTCCTTGCCCAGGTCCCGGACGGCCACCCGCTTCACCTCGAGGTCGACTCCGGACTTGAGTCTGATCGCCTCACGGTCGGCGACGAGGCGCGCCACGAGGGCGCCGCCCACCGTCCCGGCCCCCAATATGCCGACACGGACGGTCATCGTCTTCGTCTCTTGTCTTCGCTCAGTTGTCTCATCGCTCTTCTCCGGTTGAGGAGCCGGCTGCCCGGTGGAGAATCAAAAAGATCCGCTCCCGTTTGCCGGTGCGGATCTCGTTTCGTGTGGTTGTGGGTGCTGTTACACGGTCGAGTCGCACGGCCTTGCGGTCGTGGTCGTCGTTCCGGTCATCAATCCAGCACTCATAGTGTGAGAAAGGTATCCCGGCTGTGTAGGTAAGTCAATGCCGGCAGGTCTTGCACATATGCGCTGTAATCAAATATCCTGTTAGAGGACGAAGCGCTCATCTTGAGCGGTTGAGGGACTAGGCCCGATGAAACCGCGGCAACCGGCGAAAGTGCGGTGCCAATGCCTGGATCGATGAGTTGCCTGGAGCCCCGGCTCCTGGCGCTCTTCAAGCGTTTCGAGAGAAACAAACGAGGAGTACCTGGTGATCGAGGCAGAACCGCCTTCCTGTGAGAGCTTTGATGATCGAGGCCGCCGATGAACGGCTATCTCGATGTCGTCCGGTCCGGTGTCGTCATCTTCGACGGCGCAACCGGCACCAACCTGCAGACCGTCGGTCTCACCGCTGAGGATTTCGGTGGCCCGTCGCTCGAGGGATGCAACGAGTACCTGAACCTGCTCAGACCCGATGTGATCCGCAACCTGCACCGGTCGTTTCTCGACGTCGGCGTCGACGTCGTGGAAACCAACACCTTCGGTGCCTTTGCCGTCCCCCTCGGGGAATACGGCCTGGAATCCCAGTCCTACGAAATCGCCGCGGCCGGGGCGACCCTGGCCCGGGAGACGGTGGACGAGTACGTCAAGGCCGACGGCCGCCAGAGGTTCGTCGCCGGCTCGATCGGGCCCGGGACCAAATTCTCGACTCTCGGCCAGATCACCTATCGCGATCTGGCTTCTGCCTACGAGGTCGAGGCATCGGCGCTGATCGACGGGGGAGTCGACCTCTTCATCATCGAGACCCAGTTCGACCTTCTGGGAGCCAAGGCCGCCATCGAAGGGGCTAGACGGGCGATGAGATCGGCGGGAGTGGAGTTGCCGGTTCAGGTTCAGGTCACGATCGAGCTCACGGGGCGGATGCTCCCCGGGACGGAGATCGGGGCGGCTCTGACCGCCCTCGAGGCCATGGGCCCCGACGTCATCGGGCTCAACTGCGCCACCGGCCCCGCCGAGATGTACGAACCGCTCCGTCACCTGTCACGTCACTCACGGGTACCGGTCTCGGCCATACCCAACGCCGGCCTTCCCCACGTCGAGAACGGCGAGATGGCCTACGACCTCTTTCCCGACGACCTCGCCCATCATCTGGGGGTGTTCGTGATCGAGATGGGGATCGGTGTCATCGGTGGTTGCTGTGGCACAACGCCGGCGCATCTCGCCGCCGTGGTGGAGAAGGTCCGGCCGTTGGGCCTTGGTGAGCGGACCCCGGAATCGATCCCGTCGGCGGCTTCGCTCTACAGCCAGGTCCCCTTCGACCAGGACACATCGTTCCTCATCATCGGGGAGCGGGCCAATGCCAACGGCTCCCGGGCCTTCAAAGAGTCACTGCTCACCGGTGACCTCGAAGGCTGCGTCGTAGTCGGCCAGGATCAGGTAAAGGAGGGTGCGCACCTCGTCGACCTTTGTGTCGACTACGTGGGTCGTGACGGTGTGGTCGACATGGAGCGCATTGCCGCTGCGTTCGCCACCGATGTGGCGGCACCGGTTGTCCTCGACTCGACCGAGCCCGAGGTCATGGAGGCCGGTCTGGAGCATCTCGGGGGACGCAGTGTCCTCAACAGCGCCAATCTCGAGGACGGCGAGGAACCCGGCTCCCGTCTCGACCGCGTCTTCGGGCTGGCCAAGAAGCACGGAGCGGCCGTCATCTGCCTGCTCATCGACGAGGAAGGCCAGGCCCGCTCCCTGGAATGGAAGCTGCGCATCGCCCATCGCATCCACGACCTGGCAGTCAGTCGCTACGGCCTGAGGTCCGAGGACCTGATCTTCGACGCCCTCACCTTTCCCCTGAGCACCGGCGGCGATGATCTTCGCAAGGACGGGATGGCCACTCTCGACGCAATCCGGCAGATCAAGGCAGAGCTACCCGGGGTGCGCACAGTTCTCGGTGTCTCCAATGTGTCGTTCGGTTTGAACCCGCCGGCACGACGCGTCCTCAACTCGGTGTTCCTCCACGAGGCAGTTGAGGCCGGCCTCGACGCCGCCATTGTCCACGCCGGGAAGATCGAACCGTTGAATCGGATCGACGCCGAGCAGCGGAAGACATGTCTCGATCTCATCTACGACCGTCGGACCGAGGACTACGACCCTCTGGAGCGACTGCTCGAGTTGTTTGCAGGCGTCGAGACGGTTGAGCGGTCGGAAACCGAGTACGACGACCTCCCGGTGGGGGAACGGCTGGCCCGGCGAATCATCGACGGCGACCAGAAAAAGGTCATCGAAGACCTCGATGTCGCCCTCGCCGACGGAAAGGCCCCGCTCGAGATCATCAACGAGTACCTGCTCTCAGGCATGAAGGTTGTGGGGGATCTCTTTGCCAGTGGAGAGATGCAGCTCCCGTTCGTGCTCAAGTCGGCGGAGACCATGAAAAAGGCAGTGGCCTACCTGGAGCCGATGATGGAGAAGGCGGACGTAGCAACCCGCGGCAGGATCGTGCTCGCCACCGTTTCGGGCGACGTCCACGACATCGGTAAGAACCTGGTTGACATCATCCTCACCAACAACGGCTACGAGGTCCACAACCTCGGG
>CAZRID010000158.1:0-7433 GCA_964600055.1 uncultured Acidimicrobiaceae bacterium | reverse complement strand
AGGGGGTGGACCCGAAACAGCTCAGGGGCACGATCCAGAACGACATCCTCAAGGAATATGTGGCCAGGGGCACCTACATCTACCCGCCCCGACCGTCGATGCGTCTGGTCACCAACGTATTCGAGTACGCCAGCGTCGAACTGCCGCAATGGAACACGATCTCGATCAGCGGCTATCACATACGGGAGGCCGGTGCCACCGCGGCCCAGGAGCTGGCCTTCACTATCGCCAACGGCCTCGCATACGTTCGGGCGGCAATCGATGCAGGTCTCGACATCGATGTCCTCGCACCGAGGCTCTCCTTCTTCTGGAACGGCCACAACCAGTTCTTCGAGGAGGTGGCCAAGTATCGGGCGGCCCGGCGGATCTGGGCCCGCTCGATGAGAGAGGACGTGGGAGCAACGGATCCGAGAAGCTGGGCGATGCGCTTCCACACCCAGACCGCCGGATCCACACTGACCGCACAGCAGCCACTGAACAATGTGGTCAGGACCACGATCCAGGCGCTGGCCGCGGTATTGGGCGGCACTCAATCGCTTCATACCAACTCCTATGACGAGGCGGTGGGCCTGCCCACCGACGATTCGGCCCTGGTCGCCTTACGCACCCAGCAGGTGATCGCCCACGAATCGGGAGTTGCCGACACCGTCGACCCGTTGGCGGGCTCCTATTTCGTGGAGTATCTGACTGATCGACTCGAGGATGCGGCCGAGCAGCTCCTCGGCGAGATCGAAGAGATGGGGGGTGCGGTGGCCGCCATCGAGGAGGGATGGATGCAAGCCCGAATCGAGGACTCCGCCTATAGGGAGGCTCGCCGGCAGAGCGACGGGACCAGTGTCGTCGTCGGGGTCAACAGTTACGTCTCCGATGATGGCGTGGCCATACCCGTGCTCGAGATCGACCCGACGCTCGAAGAAGACCAGAAGAGGAGACTCGCCGGGTGGCGGGCAGGTCGTGACCAAGCGGCAGTCGAGATCGCCCTCGCCGACCTCGGGGAGCAGGCCGGGACGGACACCAACCTCCTGCCTGGTATGAAGATCGCGTTGCTGGCCGGCGCCACAGTTGGTGAGGTGTCCGACCAGCTTCGGTCGGTGTTTGGCCTCTATCGGCCGGGATGAGTCGGTCCTCGGGAGCGACCCTGAGTAGCGTCGCAAGGGTGCAAATGACATGAGCGACACCAGAAGACATCTTCTAATCATCGGTGGGGGCCCTGCCGGCACCCAGGCGGCAACGACCGCCGCTTCCAAGGGTGGCCGGGTGACGTTGGTCGAGAAGGAGATCGTTGGCGGGGCGGCTCATCTCTGGGACTGCATCCCGTCCAAGACGATGGCGGCGAGCGCTCTGCGCCATTCATCCGTTCGCAACGCGGCCCAGCTCGGGCTCACTACCGAGCCCACCAGGGTCGACACGGGTGTCCTCGCGATGAGGATCAAGGCCATAACCGGTGACATCAACCGCAACTGGGTCGATCTGCTCGACTCGCAATCTGTCGACGTCATCTATGGGGAGGGCCGCTTCGAGTCCGATCATGAAGCTGTCGTCGAGTCCGAGTCGGGCCAGCGCCGTATCCCGTTCGACAAGGCCATGATCTCGACCGGCTCTTCACCGCGGATCCCCGACTGGGCTCCCGTGGACGGTGAACGCGTGCTCACGACCCGCGATTGCTACGACATGGGGGAGGTCCCCGAGCATGTGGTTGTCATTGGGTCCGGCGTGACCGGGGTCGAGTTCACCCACATCTTCGAAAGCCTGGGGGCAAAGGTCAGCCTGGTGGTCTCCAGACAACAGATCCTCCCCTATCGGGACGCAGAAGTGGCGGCGGTGCTCGAAGAGGACTTCATCGAGAGAGGGGTTCGGCTCGTGATCGGGGCTCGCGCCGAGAAGATCGACGTCAATGGCGATGGTGTCTCCGTGTTCTGTGACGACGGACGGGTGGTCACCGGCTCTCATGCCATGCTGGCAGTGGGCTCGATCCCTCACAGTGACGGGTTGGGGTTGGACGAGGCCGGGGTCGTCGCCGAGCGGGGATTCATTCAGGTCGACGAGTTCCAGCGGACGTCGGTACCCCACATCTACGCCGCAGGTGACGTGACCGGCCAGATGCCGTTGAGCTCGGTCGCCTCGATGCAAGGCCGGAAGATCGCCCGCCACGCCCTCGACCTGCCGGTGACACCGCTCGATTACTCGAAGGTCGCCGAAGCCATCTTCACCGAGCCGGAGATCGCTTCCGTCGGCCTGGTCGATGTCGACGCCGCCGCGCAGGGGCGGAAGGTGCGCACGATGAAGGTCCCATTTGCCTCCAACGCACGGTCGGTGCTCCAGCATTTCACCCGCGGGTTCGTCAAGGTCACCTCCGATCCCGCCACCGGAGTGGTTCTCGGCGGGACGATCGTCGGGCACCGGGCCTCGGAGTTGATCGGGGTCCTGGCTCTGGCGGTCCAGTCGAATGTGACCGTCAACGAGCTGGTCGAGACGCTCATGGTCCACCCGTCGATGGCAGAGGCCATCTCCGACGCCGCCGAATAATTGCCGGCCGACTTACTTGACGATGGCTATGACTTGGCCGGGGGTCACGGTGTCGCCGGGTTGGACACGTAGATCGACCACTTCGCCGCTGTTTGGTGTCTTGACCTCGTTCTCCATCTTCATCGCCTCGAGGACGCAGATCGGGTCCCCTTCTGAGACTTTGGCCCCGGCCACAACGTGAACCTTGACGATGGTTCCCTGCATGGGTGCGGCGATTACCCCATCCGGGGATCCGGTCTTGCCCGACACCGACAGCTTCGGGGGTCGCCGGCGGATTTGGGCTCCGGCGGCCGTCGGCTCGGGGGCCCAGTAGCTGACCGTGAACCTGCGCCCACTTATCTCAACCGTGATGTCGCGGCGGGCGAGATCCTCGTCCTCGGGGAGGAACGCGGGAGTGTCGGGCTCGGCCTCGTCCAACACGACCGTTTCTTCCATCCATCTCGTGTGATGGGTGCCCTTGATGAAATCGGGGTGGGCGAGTACCGCCAGATGGGCGGGGATAGTTGTTGCCACTCCCTGCACCCGGAACTCCTCCAGGGCACGTCTGCCACGGTTGATGGCGCTTGTCCTGTCGGGTCCCCAGACCACGAGCTTCGCCATCAGATTGTCGTAGTACTGGGAGACATTGGTCCCGGGGCGGATCCAAGAGTCGACCCGGACCCCGGGCCCTGCGGGCTCCTGCCACTCGACGACTTGGCCAGGCGTGGGGAGAAAGCCGTTGTACGGATCCTCGGCATTGATCCGAAATTCGATGGCGTGGCCTCTCGGCTCGACGGTCTCGATGGTCAGCTCCTCACCACTGGCGATTCGCAACTGCCACTCGACGAGGTCGATCCCGGTGACCATCTCGGTGATCGTGTGCTCGACCTGAAGTCGGGTGTTCATCTCGAGGAAGAAGAAGTCACCCTGACGGTCGACCAGGAACTCGACAGTCCCAGCGTTCACATAGCCACAGGACTTCCCGGCGGCGAGGGCCGCCCTGCCCAGGGCACGGCGTGCCTTGATGGTCAACCCGGGTGAGGGGGTCTCCTCGATCAGCTTCTGATGACGTCGCTGGACCGAGCAGTCCCGCTCGCCGAGAAACAGGCCCTTTCCTTGACTGTCGAAAAGGACCTGTGCTTCGACATGCCGGGGGTGTTCGAGGTACTTCTCGACATAGACCTCCGGGTTCCCGAAGTAGGCGTCGGCTTCTCGTTTTGCCCCCTCGAACGCCTCGCTGACTTCGTCCCGCTCACGGACCACACGCAGTCCCTTGCCGCCGCCGCCATGGGCGGCCTTGATCGCGACCGGGTAACCAAACTGCTCGGCCAGGGTCGCCACCTCTTCCAATGAGGTAACCGGATCGGTCACCCCGGGGACCGTGGGAACGCCGAACTTCTCGGCGTTTCGCCGCGAGGTGATCTTGTCTCCCATGCCTTCGATGGCACTCGCCGGGGGCCCAACCCAGACGATTCCCTCATTGGCGACGGCCCGGGCGAAGCCGGCGTTCTCGGAGAGGAACCCGTACCCGGGGTGAATGGCTTCGGCCCCTGACTCATGGGCGATCTGAAGGATCTTCTGCTGGTTCAGATAGCTTTCGGCAGCAGGGGCAGGACCCGCGTTCCAGGCTTCGTCGGCGAGGTCGACGTGCCGGGCATCCCGATCCAGCTCCGAATAGATGGCGATGGTCCGTATCCCCATCTCCCGCGCAGTGCGGATGACGCGTACCGCGATCTCGCCCCGGTTGGCGATCAGGAGGGATTTCATTGGGTCCCCGGGTTCCTCGCCTCAGCCGTGAAGACGGGCTGAGTCACTGGGGGCCGTTTCCGTGCTTCTTGGGCGGAAGGGTCTCCCTCTTGGTACGCAGGATGTCGAGGGCACGGATCAATTTGTACCGGGTCTCTCGGGGCTCGATCACCTCGTCGACCAGGCCGAGCTCGGCCGCGACATATGGGTTGTTGAACTTGTCCTCGTAGTCGGAGATCAAGTCCGCTCTCACCTGCTCGGGATCGTCGGTGGAGTTGATCTCACGGCGATGAATGACGTTGACCGCACCCTGGGCTCCCATCACCGCGATTTCGGCCGAGGGCCAGGCGAAGACGAGATCGGCACGCACGCCGCGGGCGTTCATGACCAGATAGGCGCCCCCATAGGCCTTTCTGGTGATCACCGTGATCCGGGGCACGGTGGCCTCGCAGTAGGCGTAGAGCAACTTTGCCCCGTGGCGGATGATGCCGTTGTGCTCCTGCTCGACGCCGGGAAGAAACCCGGGTACGTCGACGAAGGTGATCAGCGGGATGTTGAAGGCGTCACAGAACCGGACAAAGCGTGCCGCCTTCTCCGAGGCGGTTATGTCGAGGGTGCCGGCCAGGACGGCAGGTTGGTTGGCCACCACGCCGACCGTGTGGCCATCGAGTCGCCCGAAGCCGATGACGATGTTCTTGCCCCAATGCTCGTGGACCTCGAAGAACTCCCCGCCGTCGAGCACTATCTCGATGATCTCCACGATGTCATATGGCTGGTTGGACGAGTCGGGGATGATCGAGTCCAGAGTGTCGTCGACCCGGTCCGCCCGGTCGGTCGGGGCGAAGTACGGGGCCAGTTCCATGTTGTTCCTCGGAAGGAACGACATGAGGTATCGAACCGCCTCCAGGGCATCCACCCCTGTCGGGTACACGAAGTGGGTCACGCCCGACTTCGAGGCGTGGGTCACGGCGCCGCCGAGCTCTTCCATTGTGACTTCCTCGCCGGTCACGGCCTTGATGACATCGGGTCCGGTGATGAACATGTGGCTCGTCTGATCCACCTGGAAGATGAAGTCGGTGAGAGCAGGGGAGTAGACGGCACCACCCGCGCAAGGGCCCATGATCACCGAGATCTGGGGGATGACACCGGAGGCTCTCACATTCCGCTCGAAGATGCGCCCGTAACCGTCGAGTGAGGCGATGCCCTCCTGGATCCGGGCACCCCCGGAGTCCTTGAGGCCGATAACCGGGGTTCCGGTTTCGAGCGCCATGTCCAGCACCTTGCAGATCTTGTCGGCGACGACCTTGCTCAGGCTCCCGCCGAACACCGTGAAGTCCTCGGCGAAGACGAATACCGGCCGCCCCTCGATGGTCCCATGCCCGGTGACGACGGCGTCACCCAATGGACGCTTGTCCTCGATCCCGAAGCCAGACGACTGATGCCGCACGAATTGGTCGATCTCCTGGAACGACCCCTTGTCCAGCAGCACCTCCAAACGCTCGCGCGCGGTGAGCTTGCCCTGCTCGTGCTGGCGCGCGATGGCACGCTGGCTTCCTGCGTGTAGGGCCTCTTCGCGAAGCTCTCTGAGTCGCTCGATTCGCGCCTCGGTCCCCAAAATTCCTCCGTAATCTCAGATTTTCGACTCGTCAGGAGACGAGATGGCTACACCCTATTTGCAATTGAGGAAAGAGGAGGTTCCATCCACACAGGACCTCGCTCGCTCTGAGGTCGACCGATTACCGGTGGTTGTGATCTCCCAGCGTCAGACGGCGGGACGGGGTAGAACCGGCGCCACCTGGGTCACCGCACCGCGCGCCCTTGCGGTCTCGGTTGCCTTTGGCGTGGCAGAGGAGGAGCGGCGGCCTCTCTCGTTGATGGCCGGTGTGGCTGCTGTTCGGGCATTTCAAGGAGAGTTACTTCTCAAGTGGCCCAACGACATCGTGGTTGACGATTTGAAGTTGGGTGGGATCCTGGTCGAGCGGTCGGGGACCGTCGTTGTGGTCGGCATGGGTCTCAACCTGTGGTGGCCGGAGGCACCCGAAGACGTGGGCTCACTTCTCGACGAGGACCCCGGCCCCGAGATGCACGCTGCCATCGGGGGGCTGTGGGCGGCCGAGTTTCTTCGACTCGTCGAACTCGACGGCTGGCCGATCGACGACTACCGCAGGCTTTGTGTGACCCTCGGGCGAAGAATTACCTGGGAGCCGGGCGGCTCCGGTGTCGCCGTCGATGTCTCAACAGATGGGGAACTGGTGGTCGAGGACGGCGAGACCATGCGCACCATCAACTCAGGCGCGATCCAGCACCTGCGGGGGTGAAACCACCCCCGTAATTGGGACGCTCAGGGGTCATATGCGGACCTGTGGATCCCAATTGGGGAGGCGGGTCGAGGCCGACGCCTCAGCCCAGGTCGATCTCCTCGGCCTTGGGCAGGTTTGCCTTGAAGAACTCGACGAGCCGTGGCCCCGCGTCGGCTGCGGCGTCGGCGTCATAGAGGTCGGCGCCGATGTCGAGGAAGTTGTGACCGGCCCCGTCGTAGAGAATCCACAACCCGTGGTCGTTGCGTCGTTGGGCCTCGTCGACGGTGGAGACGTCGATCAGCTCGTCCTGGGCTCCATACAGGCCCAGGACCGCAACCGGGAGATGGTCCAGGTACCCGGCGACCTGAAACTCACGAGCCTCGTCCCCGGTGAGAGGTGTGTATGCCACGGAAAGGGCCTTCACCCAGGGGCGGGTTGCTGCGGCCACGATCCCGAAACGCCCGCCCACGTCGAGCCCGAGGATTCCGATGTCACCGCTCACAGCCCAGGCGACGTCGTCGGACTCGACGAACTCGTGGACCTCGTCGAGGTCGGTCATGGCCCGCGAGTCGGCGAGGTCGTCATAGGCCTCGCTCGGGTCGCCCTTCCGGCGGTAGAAGTCGATGGCGATTGTCACTAGGCCGGACCTGGCGAACGTGCGGCACAGATCCTTCTCGAAACCGGTCAGACCATCCAGTGTTGGGAGCACGAACACGACGGGGAACTTGCCGGCTGCATCAGGCCGGGCCAGATAGCCGGTGCGAAGACCGGACCCGATGGGAACCGGCCACGACCCGTACATGATCGAATGGGTGCCCTCATGAGGCAGAACAGCCATGGTCGAACACGATAGACAGATGGCGGTAGCCGGCATCAGCTAGT
>CAZRID010000157.1:0-7450 GCA_964600055.1 uncultured Acidimicrobiaceae bacterium | reverse complement strand
CGTTGGGCATGGAGGCGGCCTTCGCCTTGAAGATGGCGGTGGCCAGGACAGGGTTGAAGTCGGGATTGGCGCCCCCCTCCCGGGCGGCAATCTCGATGGCCTTGGCCAGCTTCCCGAACAGCTTGCCCCGGGCAGCATCCTGCCGACCCTTGCGGTGCTTGATATTGGCCCATTTGGAATGACCGGACATATCGCTCTACCTCAAACCTGATCCAGCAACATCTGGTGGATGCGCCCATCACCGGTCAGTTCTGGGTGGAACGACGCGGCCAGGATATTGCCCTGGCGCACCATGACCGGATGCTCGTCGATCGTCGCCAGGACGTCTATTTCGGATCCGACCTTCTCCACCCAGGGTGCGCGAATGAAGACGGCATGGAATGGCTCGTTGAGACCGGCAACCTCGAGATCTGACTCGAACGACTCGTTCTGGCGACCGAAGGCGTTGCGACGGACGACCACGTCGAGAACCGCGAGCAACGGCTGGTCTCCATCCGTCACCGCCCCCGAGAGAAGGATCAATCCCGCACAGGTCCCGAAGGTGGGCAAACCCGCTTCGATTGCCGACCGTAGTGGGTCGAGGAGCCCGAACCGAACCGCCATCTTCCCGATCGTGGTCGACTCGCCACCGGGAATCACCAGGGCATCCACCGACTCGAGCTGTTCCGGGGTCTTCACGGGTACCGCCCGCGCCCCGAGGGATTCGAGTGTGCGCAGGTGTTCCCTGACGTCCCCCTGCAGGGCAAGGACGCCGACGGAGGTCATCTCACCAGCCCCGGGATGCGAGCCGCTCTGTGTCCTTCAGCGTGTCGATCTCGATGCCGGGCATCGCCTCGCCCAGGCCACGGGACACCTTGGCCACGACCTCAGGCTCGTTCCAGAATGTGGTCGCCTCGACGATCGCCCGGGCGTAGGCCTCGGGGTTTGAGCTCTTGAAGATCCCGGAGCCCACGAACACCCCGTCAACACCTAGCGACATCATCAGCGCGGCGTCCGAGGGGGTGGCAATGCCACCGGCAGCGAAGTTGACCACCGGGAGCTTCCCGGTGGAAGCCACCTCGCGCACCAGCTCGTAAGGGGCGGCGTGGTCCCGGGCCGCGGACATGAGCTGGGCCTGGTCCATGGTGGTCAAGGCGCGGATTTCGTTGGTGACGGTGCGCATGTGACGGACAGCTTCGACCACGTTCCCGGTGCCGGCCTCACCCTTGGTGCGGATCATGGCCGCTCCCTCACCCAGGCGGCGCAAGGCCTCACCGAGATTGCGGGCACCGCAAACAAAAGGTGTGGTGAAGGCCCACTTGTCAACATGGTGTTCCTCGTCGGCCGGGGTCAGGACCTCGGACTCGTCGATGTAGTCGACACCGAGCGCCTGGAGGACGGCTGCCTCGGAGAAGTGGCCAATGCGGCATTTGGCCATCACCGGGATCGTCACCGCGGCCTGGATCTCTTCGATCTTGGTCGGGTCGGCCATCCGGGCTACCCCACCTTGCTTGCGGATGTCGGAAGGCACCCGCTCAAGGGCCATCACAGCGACGGCACCGGCCTCTTCGGCGATCTTCGCCTCATCGGCAGTGACGACATCCATGATGACGCCACCTTTCAGCATCTCGGCGAGGCCTCTCTTGACTCGATCTGTGCCGGTTTCCACTTTTTTGGGCTCCTTGGGGAAACACCAATGATACAGGGTCCAACGCCGTGACCTACGAGACATACCTCGAGTACAGATCCCGATAGGCGGCGCCGACGACGCTCCAGTCGTAGGCGGCCACCCGCTCCTCACCCGCTGCGGCCAGCTTGGCCCGCTGCGCAGAGTCCTCCAGGAGATCGATGAGGGTGACGGTCAAAGCCGCGCTATCGCCAACCGGAAAAAAACGAGCGGCCCCGGCAGCGACCGATTGAAAGGGCTCGAGGTCGGATGCGACCACCGCCGAGCCGGCAGCCATGGCCTCGAGAATGACGATGCCAAACGACTCCCCCCCCAACTGAGGGGCCACGTAGATCGCCGAGGAGCAGAGCACCTCGGCCTTGGTCTCGTCGTCGACTCTGCCCATCCAGGTTGCGTCGCCTGTGCCCCGAACGGCACCCATGACCACCAGTTCTGTTTCGGGATTGGCGGCATGGACCTCCGTCCACGCTTCGAGAAGCACATCCAGGCCCTTTCGCGGCTCGTCGCGCCCGAGGAATGCGACCCTGTTGTCAATCCTCTGGGTGTCGACCTTCATGGCCTGGACATCGAGCCCATTAGGAATGATTTTCACCTCGACAGCCGGTGGAACCACAGACGCGGCCGTCTCGCTCACTGCCGTAATCGCCACGGTGTTCCCCATAGCCCACCCGAAGAGGGGCCTTGTCAGCCTGTAGGCGAGACGTCCTGCGGTCCCGGTGGCGGCGTGAAGAGTGGCAACCACCGGCGGCCCGGCATGGTTGGCAAAGAGCGAGGCCAGGGGCATCAGCGGCTCATGAACATGAAGCAGATCGAGGTCGAATACAGCCTCCCGGATCTTGCTCCGTGCCCTGGGGTCGAGGGAGATCGGCACCATTGACCCGTTGCCGGGGATGCTGACACTGGAACCGAGATCCACCCCGTGAACGCCCTCGGGCAGGCCGGGACCGATCACCATGGCCTCGTCGCCCCGTTCGTTGAGATAGCGGGCGAGCCCGACAACTTGTGCCTGAACCCCTCCGGGCACCGACAGGTCGTACGGGCTGACGATGCCGACCCTGATCCGGCTCATTCCCGATCCGAGGGCCAGTTGGGTTGCACGAGATGCCACTGCTCGGGGGCTCTGCGGATCAACGCCTCCATCTCTTGGGCGAGAGCCTGGGTCATCGCAGCCACCTTCTCCGAGCGGGATCCCTCGTCGGGGATGGGGATCGACGGCCTGATCACGACCCGGTAGGCGTCGTCACCGTCGTAGTAGCTGGCAACCGGGAGCAGCGGGGCTCCGGTGCGGAGGGAAAGGGTGGCGGGTCCGGGTGGCAGCGTCGTCTTCTCGCCGAAGAACTCGACCTCCACTCCCCTTCCCTTCAGGTCGCGATCTGAGAGAAGGGCCACCGCCTTGTTCTCGGCGAGAGCCGCCTCCAGCTTTCTCATCACCTCGGTGCCGCCGGTGGCGAGGACGATCTCGATGCCGAAGTCGGCCCTCATGTCCGTGAACCAGTCGGTGATCCTGTGGTTCGGAAGCTTCTCGGCCACGGCGACGACCGGCACGTTCACAGCGACCGCGACCGGTGCGGCCACCTCCCAGTTACCGACATGGGGCAATCCGTAGATCATCCCCTTGCCCTGATCACGGGCCCCGGTGAGTAACTCCAAACCCTCGACCGAGGTGTGGCGCTGCAGGTCCTCCACCCGGCTTCCCCTCACCCAGAGTGCTTCTGCGTAGTAGCGCCCATAGGACTGCATCATGGATCGAGCGGCCCGCACCGGATCGGAACCATCGCCGAGGACCCTGCGCATGTGACGTTCTGCCATCCGCCGCCGGCCGCCGGCAAAGAGGTGCCACCCACGTCCAAATGCCCGTCCGAGGGCCCGTGCGACATTCGCCGGAAGCAGGCCGATCAGCCCTGCGCCGATACGTAGAGCCAGATACCCGAAGAGATCCTTCACTCGAAGGAACGGTAGGTGTCGATGAAACGCATCAAGGCCGTGACCCAGACCAGGATGACGAAGATCCAGAGCATCGGCTCGATGAAGCCCGCGATCAGCCCGATTGTGAAGAGAAGGACCCGCTCGGCGCGGCCCATCAGGCCACCTTTGCCGTTGAAGCCCTCAACCTCGGCCCGGGAACGGATATACGGGACAAGCATGGCCCCACCGACGGCGAGCACGATCAGCAACAGCACTCTCTCATCCCCGCTCTCTGCGCTCGCCCACCCGAGCCCGGCAAAGGCCGCTATCTCACCCATCCGGTCGAAGACAGAGTCGAGGAAGGCGCCACGAGGAGTGACTAGCCCCGAGGCCCGAGCAACCGAGCCGTCCAGGCCGTCCAGCATCGATCCGACCAGCACGATGATGGCCCCGATTCGGTAAGCGCCGGAGGAGATCACGACAGCGCCCACGATCACGACCGCAAGGCCGACCGAGGTCACCACGGTTGGGGTGACACCGACGCCAGCCAGAGCCTTGCCAATCGGCTCTAGGAATCGGGTTACCCGGGGTCGAACCCGCGTGTCGATCACGGCGATGCAACGTAGCAGGCTGCCTCACAATCCTGCCCAATGACAGGGTTAGGATCGGCTCGTCGCTCGAGAGGAGGTCCTGTTGCTACCTGAGAAAGTTCGTAACGTCGCCCTCGTCGGTCACGGCGGGAGCGGCAAGACGACTCTGGCCGAAGCGCTTCTCTTTGTTGGTGGTGCCACCACGCGTGTGGGGTCGGTCGAACAGGGCACCACCGTCCTCGACCACGAGCCCGAGGAGATCGATCGTGGTATTTCCCTCGGTCTCGCCGTCGCCACCTTCGAGTATCAGGACCATCGGATCAACCTGATCGACACCCCGGGCTCCACCGACTTCTCCGGCGACGCGAGGGCCGCGCTCAGGGCGGCAGACCTCGCCCTTTTCGTGGTGTCGGGTGTGGACGGCGTCGAGGTGCAGACCGAGCAGCTGTGGAAGGTTGCGGAAGACGAAGGCATTCCCCGTGCCGTGGTCGTCTCCAAACTCGACCGGGATCGCTCGTCATTCGAGCGAACACTCGACCAGCTGCGTGACTCTTTCGGAAAGGCGATTGCCCCGATCCAGGTGCCGATCGGCGCTGAGGAGGACCTGCGAGGCCTGGTGCGGGTAGCCAGCGAGCGCGCCTACGAATACAGCACCGGGGACAAGTCAGGCAAGGAGATCGATCTTCCGGCCGAGGTGGAAGACCTGGTCCACACCGCACACACCGCCCTCGTCGAAACTGTCGTCGAGACAGACGACAAGATGATGGAGGCCTATTTCGAAGGCAACGAGCCTTCCCGCGAACAGATAGTCGGCACCATCCACAAGGGGATCATCTCCGGCGACATCCACCCGGTTCTCGTGACATCAGCAGAGAAGATGATTGGCATCGACCTGCTCGCCGAGTTCATCGTCGACTACGGGCCAAACCCGCTCGAGCGATCGCTGCCTGCGCTGAGCAGTGGCGACGCCTTCGCCCCGGCCACAGACGGTCCCGTTCTCGCATACGTCTTCAAGTCCGTGTCCGACCCATTCGTCGGGCGAATCTCACTGTTTCGCATCTACTCGGGAACGGTCAAGGCTGACCAGGAGCTCGAGTTGGCCCGGGGCGGCAAGGTTCGACTCCACAACCTGTTCAAGCTGCAGGGCAAAGATCACAATGACGTGCCCGACCTCCCGGCCGGTGGCGTGGGTGCGGTGGCAAAGGTCGAAAACGTCCGCGTCGGCGACACGATGCGCTCGGCGGGCACTAATGCCGTGATCGAGCCGGTGGTCTACCCACGTCCGGTGGCCGAGGTGGCGATCACACCACGATCCCACCACGATGAGGAGAAGCTCTCGACGGCGCTGCACCGGATCGAGGAGGAGGATCCGACCGTCCGAATCGACCGGAGGGCCGAGACCGGAGAGACCATCCTCGCCGGGTTGGGGGACACACATCTCGACGTCACGGTGGCCCGAATCCACCGAAAATTCGGAGTAGAGGTCGACACGGCGCTGCCCGTCATCCCCTATCGAGAGACGATCACTGCATCCGCCGGAGCCGAGGGCAAGCACAAGAAGCAGTCAGGTGGGCGCGGCCAGTTCGGCGTCGCCATGGTCAAATTCGCCCCGAAACCGCGTGGGTCGGGCTACGAGTACATCGATTCGATCAAGGGCGGCTCGATCCCCCGTCAATTCATCCCGGCGGTCGACAAGGGGATCCAGGAGGCACTGGGGCGGGGCATCCTCGCCGGCTACCCCGTCATCGACATCTCCGCCGAGGTGTACGACGGCAAGTTCCATGCGGTCGACTCGGACGAGATGTCGTTCCGTATGGCAGGCATTCAGGCGCTCAGGGCCGCCACATCCGATCTGCGGCCCGTCCTGCTCGAGCCGGTGATGAGGATCACCGTCACCGTCCCCGAAGAGTATCTCGGCGACGTGATGGGCGATATCAACTCAAAACGTGGAAGGGTGCTCGGGATGGAAGGTGACGGGACACTGAGATCGGTGGTCGCAGAGACCCCGATGGCCGAGATTCAGACGTATGCCGCAGAGCTGCGATCATTGACCTCAGGAAGGGGTAGTTTCGACGTCGAGTTCGATCACTACGCCGAAGTGCCTCACAGCGAGGCCCAGCAAGTGATAGCCGCTGCCCACTCCTCAGACGACTGATCGAGTGGTAGGGAAAGGACTGCAATGGCCGACGCCGTACTCCGATACGGAGACAAGGAAGCAACCCTCGATGTAATCGAAGGGGTCGAAGGCGATGTCGCCGTCGACATCGGCAGTCTTCGCAACGAGCTGGGGCTCACCACCATCGACCGCGGATTCGGCAACACGGTGGAGAGCGTGTCCGGTGTGTCCTACGTGGGTGGCGAAGAAGGGGTTCTTCACTACCGCGGGTACCTCATCGAGCAGCTAGCCGAGAACGCATCATTCCTCGAGGTGGCCTACCTGCTCCAGTACGGCGAGCTTCCCACCAAGAGCGAGCTCGATGACTTCGAGGAGTCGATAACGATGCACACCCTGCTCCGGGAGGACATGAAGTACCTCTTCGAGGCGTTTCCCCACAAGGCGCACCCGATGCAGATCCTGGCGTGCGCGACCTCGGCCCTGGCCACGTATTACCCCGATGCACTCAACCCTCACGACGAGGAGGCAGTGGACATCAGTGCCCGGCGCTTGCTCGCCAAGACCCCGACGATGGTCGCTTGGTCCTACAAGTACTCGGTGCACCAGCCCTACATCTACCCCGAGAACGACCTGGGCTATTTGTCCAACTTCCTGCACATGATGTTCTCGGTGCCCAGTGAGCCGTCCACCGCCGATCCGGTGGTCATGCGGGCGCTGAACCTGCTCCTGGTCCTCCACGCCGATCACGGTCAGAACTGTTCCGCCTCTGCAGTCCGGCTCGTTGGATCCGGTCAGGCCAACATGTTCAGCTCCGTCGCCGCCGGGATACACGCCCTCTCCGGCCCGCTCCACGGCGGCGCAAACCAGGAGGTGCTCGAGATGCTGGAGGACATCGTCGCCGCCGGAGGTGATGTCGAACCGTTCGTGGCACGGGCCAAGGACAAAGAGGATCCGTTCCGGCTCATGGGGTTTGGACATCGGGTGTACAAGAATTTCGACCCACGCGCCCGGATCATCAAGAAGGCCGCCGACGATGTGCTCCACGCCCTGGGCATCGACGACGACCCGCTCCTCGATGTGGCCCTCCAACTCGAGGAGGTGGCTCTCTCCGACGACTACTTCGTCGAGCGCAAGCTCTACCCGAACGTCGACTTCTACTCGGGGATCATCTAT
>CAZRID010000156.1:0-7455 GCA_964600055.1 uncultured Acidimicrobiaceae bacterium | reverse complement strand
AGGTGGACACGCTGTCCGGGCAGGTTGGGTTGCATCCCAATACGGTCCGGGAGCACCTTGAGCTGCTCAGCAAGGCAGGATTGGTGACCCGCACTCCCGAGAAGAGGACCCGACCAGGTCGGCCCAGGATGCTCTACGAGGCTGCTCCTCGGGAGACAAGGTCTCCCGGATCCGAGGGGTATCGCTTTCTCGCCGAGGTACTCGCCAGCTACATGGAGGCGACGCTGGACAATCCAGCGGCGGCTGCCGAAGAGGCAGGGCGAGTCTGGGGCCGCTATATGGTCGAACGGCCGGCTCCTTTCCTAAAGCCCGACACATCGCGTGTTGTGGAACAGATCGTCACGACTCTCTCCGAGCTGGGTTTTGCCCCCGAGGAACAGCGGGATGAACGGCGCATCCTGATCCGGCTTCATGACTGCCCTTTCCGGGACGTCGCCCGAACCCGCGGTGATGTGGTCTGCTCGGTCCATCTGGGAATCCTGCGAGGAATGGCGGAGGAGCTCGGCGGGTCGGTGTCGGTAGACGATCTGCTGCCCGTTGTGGAGCCTTCCCTCTGCATCGCCAACCTGTCCACTACGGGATGAACGTGGATCAGTCAAACCTCACCGACGAGGTCCCGGTGTCATGACACTCCGTTCCCGTCCTGATCCGTGGAAGAGGGAATC
Source organism: uncultured Acidimicrobiaceae bacterium (assembly GCA_964600055.1). Classification (GTDB taxonomy): domain Bacteria; phylum Actinomycetota; class Acidimicrobiia; order Spongiisociales; family ZC4RG35; genus JARDZU01. Next base: position 6,790 of record CAZRID010000156.1, on the reverse strand, counting down.
AGACGCTCTAGCGCTGTGCCAATCGTCGGCCCAGGCGCGAGACGTATGGAAACGCCCGTATTGCTTGACTAATTGGTATCCGACGTCCCTAGCCGGTTATAGCGTCTGATATGGCCCATAGCTTGCAGCCCCGCGGAACCCTCTGGACGGGTGTGGACGAGGACGGATTCCGCGTCTAGTCGACTTATCGCGAGCAAACAGAGAGCGCTGACGGCCTTAGTCGCGACTCGACGCGGGTCCACCACGGGCCGGGCCGTATGACCCTCTCAATAGGGGACCAGTCCTCTCGTAGGACGACTGAGGAGAACCGAAGATGACTAATAAGGCAGTTTGCTCTCATAAAAGGAGGCAGCAAATGACTGCAATCGAAACGGACACAGTGGTCACCCCAAAGGTCACTGCTCCCCGAACGACACTCGTTCTCTTGATGGCCGGAATCCTGGCGATGGTCGTCGGATTCGGCTCGGTGACCGGTGGGATCTTTGGCGCCTGGTACACATGGGATCAGGCAGTGGCCCAGGATGTGGTCACCCCCGATGATGCAGCTCTTCCCGAGGCAACGGTGAGAGGGCCGTTCACGATGTGGGCCCAGGCCGACATCATCAACACTCACCAGCTCGATTCGACCGAGGGCCTCTACTACGCCCAGATGGAGCGGACCGTCCCTGAGTTGGATGAGAATGGCGCGGCCGTCCTCGACGAGAACGGCGAAGCGGTAATGGTCCCCAACGAGGCAAGAGCTTCTTGGTTGACCGCCACCACTCTGACCAGTGCTCTGGGCCTCGGAATGGTCGCCTACGCACTGTCTGCCTTTGCGATAGTGATCGGGCTGACCCTGATGTTCACCGGATTCGTGTTCCTCTACATCCGCAAGCGAGCGGTCATCCTCTGACCATCGCCAAGCGGATCGAATCGAGCCTCCCAAAGGGGCTCGATTCGCGTTAGGTCTCGGTTGTCCCGACGAGTGGAAGGCCTAGAACTTGCGGTCCTGTCTGAGCAAGGTTCGGATCGCCGAGTTCTTCCATATGTTGGAGACCTGGTTCCACTGCCTCTTCTTGTCGATCAGAATTGCCGTCGACACCACCACAGGATCCGTGGCACCGAAATGGCCTGCAACCTGGGTGAGGGTGTGGGTCCAGATTTTGTCCTCGAGACGGGAGGTGTAGAGCTTGAAACTCGCCTCGTACAGGTGATCATTTGCCCTGACCAACAGATGAATACGTGCCAACGGAGGCGGCGTCGTCGCCCTCGTGAGCGCTGGAAGTGATGATCGCGGCCCACAGGTGGCCCTCAGGAGGCACGTATGACCATCAACGTATCCAGTAGGGAGTTCCTGGCCGCAGACCTCCTCTCCCTGTCGGCCGTCGAGCAGTTGGCAGCTCGGGTTCGTGGATCCCACGACCGGTCGACCTGCTGGTCAACAATGCCGGGGTCACCCCGCGGGCGAAACAGCTCACCCCCGACGGAATTGCACTTTCATGGTCAACACCGTTGCCCCCTACCTGCTCACCAAACGGCTGATCGAGCCGTTGGCCGCCTCCGAGGGCCGGGTGGTCAACGTCGCCACCGAGCTGTTTGACCGGTTCCGGCTGACGGTGGAGGACCTCAAGGAGCCTGCCCGCTACTCGATGTTCCGGGCCTACCCGCTCCAAGCTAGCCCTGATGATGGTCACCATCGGACAGGCCCGGCGAGGCGCCACTCATTGACGGGATCGTGGCGCCTCAAGTGTGTCTCGCGGCGAGAACGTCGCCTGTGTGGGGTGGACACGAGACACTTCGGGATCTGATTCCTCCAATTGCGTCACATCGGGCGAGGCGAAGAGAGGCCGGTATAGCCATACGGCCAGAGCCAGAAAAGCACCACTGAAACCAACAAAGGCGATTGCGCTCACCGTCGAGGCGGCGGGGTCACTGCTAGCCATCATGACCACACCCATCCCAGCGACGGCCGAACCAAGCAGAGCACCCCACCCGATCACCGTGTACACCAGCTTGTTCGCCCAGAGAGCACGGCGCGCCGGTGCGAGAGCGAGAATCGGGCCTGCTCGATGGCCCCGCCACACCAGGACGCCCGCTGCGAGGGCAACCGGTGCTACCAGCACCAGGCCGACAAGGTCACCACCGATCACCTGGTTGAGAACGTCATCGACAACGTGAAACTGGATCATGTCCATGACGAGAGGACCGAGCAGGCTCGCTGTCGCCACACCGAGCCCCAGGGCGAATAGAACCACCGCAAGTCGACGCATCAGCCACCTCCTAACTTGGCGGTTTGAGACTGTGGAACATCGGCTGAGAAAGGTAGCGATCAGCCCTCGACGATCCAGGCGGTAACCATGCCAAACATCCCCGACTCGCTCTCGACATGGTTCAAGATATGGCAGTGCCAGACCCATACCCCGGGATCCTCGAGCAGGAACAGCACCGAGTACCGCTCCCCCGGGGCGACGCTCACAGTGTCGGCCCAGTAAGGGTGGTCCAGAGGAATTCCGTCCTTTGCGAAGACGAGTTGCGGAAACTGATGCTGGTGCATCGGGTGTATTTGAAGACCCTCGTTGAAGTAGTGGACCACGACCCAATCACCGACCTTGCCGGTGTATGGCTCGGTGGCGGGGAACGACTTGGCGTTGAGGCTCAGCCCGATCACGCCGGCGTCGTTGAGCACCATCGGGATCTCCTGAGCGATCTCCAAGTCCACTGGGATCTCGACCCCGGAAATGGTCTGACCTCTGGGAATCGGGGTGTCCCCGACGATGAAGGTGCCGAACAGGCCGTTGGGCACCTGCATCTGGGCGTGATGATGGGCGTGGTACATCGCGATCGCCGGCTCCCTGGCTGTGAACTCGTACACAAAGGTCTCACCTGACTTCACCAAGGGTTGGGTGATCGGTGCGACCCCGTCCATGTTGTTGGGGACCTTGACCCCGTGCCAATGAATGTCGGTCCCCATTGGCAGCTGGTTGTCGAGCACCACCCGGACCCGGTTGCCGACCTCCACTCGAATCATTGGCGCGGGGACCATCCCGTTGTAAGTCCAGGCATCAACCACCCTCCCCGGAGCCACCTCCCATTTGGTGATGGCCGCGGTGAGGTGGAACTCCTTGGTGCCGTCGGCCAGGACTTGGGGCTCAAGCAGCTGGTTGCCTTTGCCTTCTGTGTCGGCTGGGAAGGCCAGCATCGACTCCGTCATCACCCGGTCTAGCTCAGCCCAATTGGCGTCGGTTCCTTCATGGGCTCCGACGTGATCGGTCGCGGTTCCAGCAGTGACGACGAGGGAGGCTTCCATCCCGGCCTCACGATGACCCGGGATCGAGCAGAAGATGACGTATGTCCCGTCGGCGAGGTCCCCGAGGTCCAGGGTCGCCGAGTCGCCGCTGTTGAGATCGGCAGTGGCCGGCCCCCCATCGAGGGTCAGGTTGTGCTGCACGGAGCCGGTGTTGGCCACCTCCAAGAGCAGCGGTCCCGGGGCAAACTCGAGTTCTCCCTCGATTGCGAACTCGCTGAGGCTCAGATGGCCGGTCTGTTGCTCAGCCTCTGCGGCGTCGGCAGCGGCAGATCCCCCACCGCGTATGGCGACCACTGCCGCCAGGATTGCAAATGCCGCCCCCATCACCGCCACGACGATGAGCAACCTGTCGAAAACTGCCGCCGTTGACGGATCATCCGTTTCATTGCGTCGTGGTGTCATTCGGCCAAGGTATGTGACCCCACGACCCGGCCCCAGGCGCATTGGTCCCTACATCTTGGGACTTAAGCCGCTTCCCCGCTTCGGTTGGAAACTCGATGATGGGCTGAAGCGGCGAAAGGAAACTGATGACGGTTAGGGAACTGATCGGTGGTGAGGTGATCTGGGTAGCACCAGACGCAACGATCCGCAGCGCCGCGGCCGGAATGAATTCCAACGGTGTGGGGTCGGTGGCCGTCGAGGTCGACGGGGCACTCGAAGGCATCCTCACCGAGCGAGACGTCCTCCAAGCGGCAGCAGAGGGCGCCGATTTGGATCAGGCACGCGTTGACGAATGGATGACCGCCTACCCCGACTCGATTGACCCCGACCTTTCGGTGCCGGAGGCGGCGAACTGGATGCTCGCCAGCGGCTACCGGCACATCCCGGTCGTCGACGGCTCCCGGGTGCTGGGGATGATTTCGATCAAAGACGTGCTCTGGGCGATGACAGAGCCCTCCACGGCGTGAACCATGGACCCCATTTCTGAAGACGAGGCCCGGCAGTTCCTAAACGAAGCAATGGTGGCTCACATCGGAGTCGTGTCCAACGGTGATCCCTACGTGAGCCCCATGTCGTTCGTGCTCGACGGCCACCAAATCCTATTCAGGACCAAACCTGGCAAGCGGTTCGAGGCCATCGTCGCCAACCCAAAGGTCTCGATCGAGGTCTCCCGTTTCGACGATGAGACCGGCGACTGGATAAGTGTGATCATCCAGGGACGCGCCGAGGAACGAACCGATCCGGCCACCACCACACGCGCCGTGGAAATGCTGTTGGACAAATACGACAAGGTTCTGGGCTCGCCGCTCGGTGTAGGCGGGTTTCAGGCGATGGCCAGCTCCCCCCACGTGGTGGCGGTTTCAATCGACGAGATCACAGGGATGGTGTCGGGACGCGGGTTCTCGTTCCGGACCCGGCCGGGTCGTCTCTAGATGTTTGTCCGCTACGACACCGTGGTCGATGTGCCGCTTGGGGCAGTCGAACAACGGTTCGACGCCCTCCACGGGGATCTCGCCGAGTGGGCGGGAATCGCCTATCGCCAAGGCGAGTCACTGCGGGCCAGAGTGGGGCCGAGGGTCGAAGGTCTGGCCAAAGAGGTGCGGTTGGAGATCGGCGCCAACGAAATCCATCGCAAAGGGCTGGTCTATCCCATCAAATGGGTCGCCACCAACGCAAGTGCCCTGTTCCCAACCATGAACGCAGACCTGGTCCTTTCCCACGTGGGCCCCATCCGAACCAGGATCACTTTCGAAGGCACCTACGAACCCCCTATGGGGCGGCTGGGCAGGGTGATCGACCGAACCGCCCTGCGCAGGTTCGCCGATTCCACGGTCAAGGACTGGGTGGATCGAATCGCCCATGCCCTCGAGGCTGAGTCAGTCAGCTGATCGGAATCTCGACTTCGACCACGGTCCCTACGCCGGGACTGCTCGTGATGCTGGTGGTCCCGCCCAGTCGACCGGCCCGGGCGCTGAGATTGCCAAGCCCCATGCCGTGGCTCACCAGGTCGGTGTCGAACCCGATCCCATCATCCTGAACCCTCAGCCGCCAACCGGTAGAATCCGATTCCACGAGGACGGTCACATGACCAGCTTCGGCGTGACGGAGTGCGTTGCTCAAGGCCTCGGTCACCAGTCTGAGAATCTCGTCGTGGAGGGCTTCCTCCCCGGGCTGAGCGATCGCCAGTTCGAGACGCACCTCGCTCGGATACGCCGATCCCATCCGCGAAACCAACTCCTGGAGGCGATCCTCGAGCTGATGCGGGTGCTGTGGCCCGGCGCGCAACTGGAACACGTAGCTGCGGAGGGTCTCAACAGCCGCATCGAGTCGATCGACTGCGCTGTCCAATGTCGCCGCCGCGGTCTCATCGGTGACCCGTCCCGACACGCCCTGAAGCCCCAAACCCACAGCGAACAGATCCTGGATCACCGAGTCGTGCAGGTCGCGGGCGATTCGCTCCCGATCCTCGACCACCGCCAGGCCGCGCAACCGTTCATGGAGACGCGCCGTGGTGAGCGCCGACCCGGCGACGCGACTCAGGGCCTCGATCGTCACCACGTCCGAATCGGTGAAGCCACCCTCCTTGTCGGAGAGATAGAGATTCCCAAACGCCCTTCCCCCGGCCATCACCGGCACTCCGAGAAACGAGCCCATCGGAGGATGATTCGGGGGAAAGCCGTAGGAGTCCGGATGGTCCTCGATCGAGTCGAGGCGGATCGTCATTTTCTCTCGCACCACGGTGCCTAGGACACCCAACCCTTTGGGGAGCGTCCCGATCTGCGCGACGGTCTCGGGCGACATCCCCTCGTGGATGAATTCGACGAGAACCCCGTGCTCCCCGATCACACCCAGGGCGACATACGGGGCACCAGTTGCAAGGCGGGCTTCGGAGACGAGGCGGCGCAAAAGCTGTTGGAGGTCTCCGGATTCGATAACCGAGGTGGCAGCCTCGATCAGGGCCGGAAGTCGGGCGATGAACTCACGCTGCGGCATGCTCCACGACGTTACCCAAGGGCTAGCGTCGGGCCGATGCCGAAGCTGCGCGTGTTGCTGGTGGACGATCACGAAGTGGTTCGCGCCGGGCTCAAGGGCCTTGTCGATGCCGAGGACGACATGGAGGTGGTTGGTGAGGCCGGGAGTGCCGACGAAGGACTGAGACGGGTCGGTTTCGACCAACCCGATGTAGTCGTTCTCGATGTGCGTCTCCCGGATCGCAGTGGCGTGGAGGCATGCCGCGACATCCGGTCGCGGTTTCCCGAGGTGAAGGTGCTGATGCTCACGTCTTTCGCCGACGAGGAGGCGCTGATGGCGGCGATCCTGGCCGGGGCCTCCGGCTACGTCTTGAAAAGGGTAAAGGCAACGGACCTCGTCGAGAGCATCCGCAAGGTGGGAGCCGGGGAATCGTTGCTCGACCCTGAGATGACCGAGCGTCTCTTCGAGCGCCTTCGTACCGGCCCCAAGGACGACCCCCTCCTGTCCAAGCTCTCCAAGCAGGAGCGAACGATTGTCGAGTACATCGCGGACGGGATGACGAATCGCCAGATCGCTGAGAAGATGTTCCTT
>CAZRID010000155.1:0-7470 GCA_964600055.1 uncultured Acidimicrobiaceae bacterium | reverse complement strand
GGTGGGCCCGCCTTCTGACCAGGCGTGATTGTGGTCGAGGTCACAGTCGACGGCGTCGAAGCGACAGCCGGGGAAGACACACTTCGGATTTCGGGCTTGGACGTGACGTTTGAGACTGGCGCTGGGTCGTCGGCGGGTGGTCCCATTCCAGATGACTTGGCCGGTGTCGGGGTCGGTGACAATCACTCGATGTTCAGAGTCGGATTGTTCCCGGACCACCTGGCGGGCGATGTCGGCGATGACCGGCCCGTACCCGTTGAGCTCACCGGGGTTCTCGTCGAGCCCGGCCAGGGTGGCCAGATCGGTGTGGATGTCGACGACACCTTTACTTCCGTTCCTGGCATGCTTGTGCCGGCCGTTCAACAGGTCCAAGAAGACGTCGGCTCGGATCTGATCCATGGTCCGCTTGTCTTGGGCGGTCTTGGCGGCTCGGGCCAGCTGGTTGATCCGTCGCATCGCCGCATTTGCCTCGGCGACGGGAAGGTCCAACCCGTAGAGGTTGGTGGTCCCATCAGGATTCGCCTGACTGGTCACCCTCCGCTCCTTTACCGCCTCCTCATACTTCTTCTTCGCCGATTCGGGGTCGACACTGATCGCCAGTCTGCGGATCCGTGCACCCAACTCCCCGGTGGTCTGCTTCGAAGCCCGTTCAAGGGCCTGCTCCGCCACTAGACGGGCGGTGTCCACGTCGAGATGAACGGTCCCATTACAGATCACCCGAGCCTTGGCCAGATCGATCAACCCAGAATCGAGTGCCTCCCACACCTCGGGGAGACGCTGTCTCAACTCCACGGCGAAACTCATCTGATAGTCGGCGGAACGACGGGTCAAGGTGAGAGCCGCCCGAACCTCAGACACCGCCAGATCATCGATATCCGAAGTCCAGAACACTTCGAGATTGTCCGGATTCTGAGTCTCATACTCGTATACCGAATTGATGTCGGCATAGAACTCGGCCTGGTCGTGAGCCACCTGACGGGCCCTGGCCTTCAACAAGACCACCCGGTCATACCCCGCCAGGCCAGCCCGGTCGATCGACGCCAGGATCGCCGCCAGCTCCGGGCCCGGCGCCAAATCAGCCAGACCCAGCGGCAGACCCTCACGCTCCCTCACCAAGCTACCGAACATACGTTCGACATTACAAGACCCCTGGGACAGATTCCAGCCCCATGATCTGATCAAATTCCTGGAGGCCCGAGGCCGGTGAGTTTCACCGCCCCGTCGGACGGGAAAGCGGGAGTGATCCAACGTGGAGAAGACCTGATGAAGCCGGTGACTGAGCAGAATCTCGATGGCTATGGGACGCCCCCGATCGATTGGAGCCGGGTGGACGCTGTCCTCCGGTCGGGCGTCAGCCAGGCTCCTGGGACCGGCGGGCCTGACCGTCATACGGCGTGGCTGGCGACCTCGAATCCGGACGGGAGCCCTCACGTGATGCCGCTCGGCGCTCTCTGGGTTGACGACGCCTACTACTTCACGTCTGGACTTGGCACCCGCAAATCGCAGAATCTCGCGGTCAACCCGCACTGTGTCCTCACGATGGCCACCCACGAGTTCGACCTGGTGGTGGAGGGCGAGGCGTCGAGGGTCACCGACAACGACGAGCTGGAACGCGTCGCCCGGGTGTTCGGGGCTGGTGAGTGGACGCCGACGGTTCGCGACGGTGCCTTCCACGCCGAGTACAGCGCTCCAAGCGCCGGACCGCCCCCGTGGTACCTGTACCGGGTAGCACCCAACAGGGTCTATGCCCTGGGAACCGCCGAACCATACGGCGCGACTCGCTGGGATTTCTGACGAGATTTCAGCGTCCTACGGACAGCTGAACGCCTGCTGATAGGACTCCTCGACCGTGAGCACCCTCCCCGCGGTGATCGTCCCGTCACCGGCGATCGCATCGGCGTACTCCCAGACAGCCAGTCCGAAGTCACCCTCGGCCGCCATCTTGTCGAGAACCTTCCACTCCCGGGACGAGGCCAGCGCACCGACCGCCTCATCGATGGCCGACTGATCGTGGGCAGTCTTGCCTGCGATCCAGTGCTCGATCCAGGCACAGGTCACTGCACCGGCCACGTCCGCCCCAACGTGGTACCAGTGCTCCTCGGGACCAGGTTGCAGCGAGGTCGCATCGAACCCGGACGGCAGCGGGATGTCGGCGAGATACTCGGTCACTACCGCCGACCGATCTGTCACGACGGTGTCGGGCAAAGCAGCGACCCACTCCTCGTGGTCGACCACTGCCAAGGATGCCAGCAGTGAGCGGAACGTCGGCTCGTCGACGTCGGCCCTGAACTCGAAGACGACATCATCGATGGCCCATATGGCGGAGTGGTCGGTGTCCGCCTCCCCGTGCACCACGACGGCAGGTGTTCCCCACACGGTGGCATCATCGACTCGGGTCCCGTCAGCCACACGATCGGCGATCAAGCCCTCGAGGCCCACCCCAACATCGACATTGAGCTCGGCTTCACTCGACCCATCACCGAACTGGACGGTGGAGGGCGCAGTCGCCGCCTCCGTGAAGTAGCTCCTTTCCGATCGGCTATCTCTTCTCGGCAGCCCTGGGTAACCGCATTGCATTGTGCTATGCTGGACGCATGACACAACTCGTCACCCGGATCGACGCTGAACTGGTCGCCTCCATTGACGAGCTGATAGACCAGGGATTGGTCGAGTCGCGATCCGACGCCGTGCGCAAGGGCCTTCATATCCTCATCGACCACGCTCGTCGACGGCGGGTCGTCGAGGCGATCATTGACGGTTACAAGACAATGCCTCAGACCGAAGACGTCATGTGGGCAGATGAGGCGACCGTTCGCATGATCGGTGAAGAGTCCTGGTGACACCGTCCCAAGGAGAGATCTGGTGGGCAGAAGCGGAGGACAAACGAAGACCGGTACTGGTGGTGACCAGATCCGAGGCCATTCCGGTGCTCACCTGGGTCATAGTTGCCCCGGTGACGAAAACCATCCGCAATATCCCCACTGAGATCGCTCTCGATTCTGAAAATGGTGTTGAAATCCCCTGTGCCGCCACGTTCGACAACATGCAGCCGATTCGCAAGACCTTCTTGACCTCGCGCGTCGGATCTCTGGCACATCCTCGTCGGGAGATCTGCCGGGCACTCGGCGCCCTGGCTGACTGCTGAAACCCAAGGGCTATGCGACACCTGCGTCTCGCAATCGAGCAATCTCGTCGATCGAATAACCCAATTCCGCCAGCACCTGATCGGTGTCCGCGCCCAATGCCGGCGGCTCCAGCCTGACCGAGGGCGGGGTCCCGTGGAGGTCGATCGGCAAGCCCAGGGTCTTCACTGACCCGGCCACGGAATGCTCGATTTCGACGACCATCTCCCGAGCCCTCGTCTGCGGGCTGGCCAGGGCCTCCGAGACAAGATTGATCGGCCCGGAGGGGATCCCCACCCGATCGAATCGCTCGACCCACTCCCCTCTCGACTTGGTGACGACCACCTCAGCCACCATCCGATCGATCAGATCACGATTCCTGACCCGATCCGGGTTGGTGGCGAACCGCGGATCCTCGGTCCACTCGGGATGCCCCAACTCCTGTGCGAGGACACCGAACTGGCGGTCATTGCCCACCGCGATGGCCAGCTCGCCATCAGAGGCGCCATAGGTCCGGTAGGGGACGATGTTGGGGTGACCATTCCCGTACCGACCCGCCTCGTCGCCCGACACCAGATGGTTTGAGGCAACGTTGGCCAGGAGATGCAACCCGGTGTCGTGGAGGTTCACCTCACATCGTTGCCCGACGCCGGTCCGGTGCCGGGCTTCGAGTGCGGCGAGAATGGCGATGGTTGCCTGCATCCCGGTGCAGATGTCAACGATCGCCACTCCCAGCTTCATCGGTGTGCCTTCGACCTCACCGGTGATGGACATCAGCCCGCTCTCCGCCTGAAGGATGAAGTCGTATCCGGGATAGTCGGCTTTCGGCCCGGTCGACCCGTACCCGGTGATCGAGCAGCGGACCACTCGAGGGGCATTTGAATCGAACCACTCATCGTCGAAGCCCCAACGCTCCAAGGTGCCGCGTTTGAAGTTGTCGATCAGCACATCTCCGGAGCGGATCATCCTGTCAAGCACGGCTCGCCCCTCGAGCGAGCCGAGATCCAGGGTCACACTGCGCTTGTTCCGGTTCACCCCCAAGAAGTAGGCGGAGAGCGGCCCGGCGTAGGGCGGACCCCAGTTCCGGGTGTCATCGCCCTCCCCCGGTCGCTCCACCTTGATCACGTCGGCGCCGAGGTCACCCAGGGTTTGAGTGCAAAGAGGCCCGGCAAGCACCCGGGAGAGGTCGATCACCCGGATACCGGAGAGTGCCCCCTCGCCGCTCATCCCCGGGCGGTCCGCGAAGTCTCGGCTTGGTTCCGACCCTCCTCGAAGTCATCGAGATAGGTGTCGAGGGCAGCCTTGTTTCGCACCCGAAACTGATGAAAGTCTGCGGGTCGCTTCTCGACGAAGGCGTTCATCCCTTCGAGCGACTCCTCTGTCCCCCAGATGTTGGCCAGAAGCTCCATCCCGTGCTGCCAGGAGGGGTACAGGGCATCGGAGTCGAAATTGAGCGAGACCTTGGTCGCCCTGAGGGTCTGAGATGAGTACCCCTTCATCTGCTGCACGATCTCCTCGACCCGCCGCCGTAATTCGGCGGCCGGAACCGCCTGGTTGGCCAACCCGATTTCGGCGGCTTCAGCCCCGGTGTACCTCTTGCAGAGAAAGATCATCTCCTTGGCTCGCCGTTCCCCGATCAACTTCGACAGGTATTGGGTGGCACCGACGGTGGGGCAGGCGCCGACCCGTGCCCCGGTCTGGCCGAAGGTGGCATCCTCGGCGGCAATCACCAGATCGCACCACAACATCAGCTCGTGTCCCCCGCCGACACATGCGCCCTCCACCATGGCGATCACCGGGATCGGCAGATTGCGACAGGTCATGGCCACCTTGAGCATGCGGTCGTTCCACATGTAGGAGTTGGCCTTGTTCAGCTTCATCATGGCGTGGAAGTCGCCACCGGCCGAGAAGTGCCCCCCTACTCCGTAGACCACCGCGGCCACGATGGTCGGGTCGTGACGCGTCGACTCCAGGGCGTGTGCCAGCTCGTCGAGTGTCTGCTCCCTAAAGGCGTTGCGGACCTCGGGGCGGTTGATCCCGATCCAGGCGGCGTCGTCGCGCACCTCGCAGATGATCTCGCCGTATTCCATCGCTGCTCCCTTCAAGTTTTTGCGAGGACAGAAGCGACCTCCACCGATTTACCCGATGCCGCCGACTCCACCGCCGCCTCCATTACCGCGACCACGGCGAGACCGGCCTCACCGTCGACCTCCACCGGGATCTCCCCTCGAATTGCCCGGGCAAAGTCGGCCAGCTGGTCGACCACAGGGTCGATCTGGTCCAGCTCCACTTCCTCGGGGTGTGCGTCGTTCCGCTGCTGCACCCGGAGCCTCGCCCCCCCGTCGCTGCTGTATGCGGCAGCGTCGGTTCCGAAGACGGTGGTCTCGTTGATCACAGGAGTGAAGAACGACGTCGTCAGAGTGCCCAAGGCCCCGGATTCGAACTCCAGGGCCAGCACGGTGGCTTCGTCGATTGGACGTGACCTGCCGGGCCGGGTGAGGGCGGACACAGTCCGGACCGGGCCCACCAGGTAGTGCATGGTGTCGATCTTGTGCACTCCGAGCGAGGTCATCGAGCCCAACGGGCTCTGCTCCGGGTCCCAACGCCAGGCCTTCTCTGGCATCTTGAACCCATTCGGCATCGACTGGTTGGTCACAACCGTCTCGACATCCCCCAGCTCGCCGGCCTCCAGCATCGCCTTGATCCGTCTCTTGGCTGCGGTCCGGCGCCGCTGATGCCCAACCTGGAGGAGGACATCCGCCGTCCGCGCCGCCGCAACAGCGGCCACCCCATCGGCGACGGTGTTGGTGAACGGCTTGTCCACGAATACGTGCTTGCCTGCCAAGGCCGCCTGCTCGATAAGAGATCGATGGCTCTGATTGGCGGTGGCGATGACGACTCCTTCGACCTCGGGATCGGCAAGGAGCTCATCGAGGGATCCGGCCGCACGACAGCCGTGTTTCGCCGCGAACTGGCTGCGCCCTTCCGGGCTTCGGGCGAAGCAGGAAACGATCTCAGCCGTCCCGGTCCGGGTCACGGCATCGGCAAGCTCCGAGCCCCACCAACCCAATCCGATGCTCGCCAGTCGAACTTTGTCCTCAGTCATCGCTTTCCTCCTGGTCAGAATGCGATCCTATATGTTGTCTGATTTGGCGCGGAGGTTTGGGTGACGGCTTTCACGATCAAGGGCGGGACAGTGGTCTCGGCATGGGACGAGCGGCGTGCGGACGTGGCTGTTGACGGAGGTGGGATCGTCGCCATCGGGGATCTGGACACTATGGGACAGGAGATCGACGCCAGCGGTCTGCTTGTCATGCCCGGCATGGTCGACACCCACGTCCATCTCATGGACCCCGGCGACACCGACCGGGAGGACTTCATCCATGGCACCAGCGCAGCCGCGGCTCGGGGCGTCACCACCATCGTCGAGCACACCCACTCCCATCCGATCAGGTCGATTGGCGACCTCGAAGAGAAGCAAGCCCACCTGGTCGGAAGGGCCAACGTCGACTACGGCCTCGCCGCCCATGTCTGGCCGGACCGGATCGGCGAGATCGCGGGTCTGGCCGGAGCGGGAGTCAGCTTCTTCAAGATCTTCACCTGCACCACCCACGGCGTCCCCGGGCTCGACACCACAGAGATGGCCGACGCCCTGGCCAGCGTGACTCGTGCCGGAAGCCGATGCCTGATACACAACGAAGACGAAGCCATCACTCACGATGCCGAGCACCGGCTGAGGGCGGCTGGCCGGCTCGATCCCGGCCTACTCGGAGAGTGGAGAAGCAGGGAGGCCGAGTTGGTGGCGGTGGCGGCCACGGCCGCCGCCGTGTTGGAAACTGGTGCGACGGCAACCTTCGCCCATGTCTCCGACACTGCGGTCCTCGATGTGATCGAGACATTTCGCCAACGCGGCGCCGACATCGCCCCCGAGGCCTGTCCCCAGTACTTCGCCCTCGACGAAGGAGAGGTCCTCGAGTTGGGCGCGCTCCGCAAGTTCACCCCTCCGGCACGTATCCGCAGTGAGGAGGAGCGATCGGCCATGTGGGATTCGGTGCGGGCGGGGCGCTTTGCACATTTCTCGACCGATCACGCGCCATCCACCCTGGCTCAGAAGACCGACGTCGACTTCTGGTCCGCCCCGTTCGGTCTTCCCGGCCTGGACACCACGCTGCCGTTCCTGCTTGATGCAGCTCTGGGCGGACGCATCAACACGAGCGACGTGGTCCGCCTCTACTCCACAGCGCCGGCTGCCCGCTACCGGCTGCCCAAGGGCGTGATCGAGGTCGGCGCCGACGCAGATCTGGTCCTCATCGACCCCGAAGGATCCTGGACTGTGAAGGACGACGAC
>CAZRID010000154.1:0-7543 GCA_964600055.1 uncultured Acidimicrobiaceae bacterium | reverse complement strand
TCGTCGCTCGCCCAGCCCAGTCCATTTCCTCCCAGAGCCGGTGGGTCGTGGGTGCGACCTCGTCGAGGTCGAGCTGGTCGACCCGCCCCCGGACGGCACCACCGACGCCAACCCCCACGACTATGTGGTAGCAGTGGAGCGGTCGAAGCTCCCAGCGGGGCCGTTTGCCATCCAACTTGACGCCGACGGGCCGCCACCCGGAGCGCCCGAGGAACCCACCCTGGTCGAAGTCGACCTAACCCAACCAGGCCCGCACCACCGCTTACCGCCCAGCGGGTGCCGTCGCTACCCGCCGTCACCTGGTCGGGAAGCGCCTGGGAAAGGCGTGGATAGGCCGCCCGCTCACGAATCGTAGAAGGGTCCTATCGCCTCTGATTAGGACTTAAGCCCCTATGAGGGATTCCGTCCACGGGGAACGATGGTCGAAGTTTCCCGCGCGCCGTTCCGGCAAGAACGCCGACGGCGAAAAACTGGGAAGGATCGTATGAGAAGACGATTGTTGATCGAGGTATGGCTGGCTCTGGCCCTCGTTATCACGGCTTGTGCATCCGACGACGGGGATACCGCCGCCTCGGGCGATGATCCGGCGTCGGGGCCGCGTAATGTCATCCGGTTTACGTTCGCTCCTGATCCGGTTTGGGACTACATCAATGACAACGGCATCAGGGAGGAGATGGAGCAAGAGTCCGGAATGCGGATCGTCTCGCAGGTCACCTGGGACGAATTCGGCCTTTATGGCAGCGGCCTGACCGACATCGGCTCGGTCGGCGACTTTGAGGTCGCTGTTCTGGATGAGCAGACCGGCCAGCAGTCGGTCATCTTTGGCAAGTACAACATTCAGCGGTCGGTGATCGTCGTTCCGTCGTCGGATACGACGTCACAAACCCTGGCGGACCTCGTGGGCAAGAGGATTGCGGTCTTTGACACGGTGTCGTCGACGATGATCTGGGGTGTGCTGGCCGCGCAGCTCCACGACCTCGACTTCCGAACTGGGAGCGGAGACTTCGAGCTCATACAGGTCGATATCACCAACACCGGCCCCCTGGCCGCAGAGGGCAACGACGTTGAAGCGGCAGTGGTGCTGCCCGACTTCGCCGTCAACGAGCTGAGCAACGGCAGTCTCCGAGTGCTCTACGACGGACGCACGGACAGCGAAGTGTATGCGCAGGACATCGTTGGCAACCCCGCTCACGAGGGCCCGATGAGCAACGTGTTCATCGCTCGGAAGGAGTGGTACGACGAACATCCCGATGAAGTCAAGTTCTTCTTGTCCTTGTGGGAACGGGGTATCAAGGAGTGGCAGGCCAACCGGGCCGAGATCATTGCGTCCTACCCGCAACACTTCGCCGTGGAGGGTGACGAACAGGTCGCCTTCATGCAGGACTGGCTGGACAAGCACGACTGGTTTGTTGACACGGTGTACCTGACGGATCAATGGGTCAACGACGAAAAACCACTGTTCGACATCATGCGTGATACGGGCTGGATGGGGTCAGATGAAGAGGCCCCGATCTTTGACGTTGTCACTCCCTAACTGATGGCCCAAGCTGTCGCAGGTTCAAGCCTCGACGAAAAGGTGCTGAGTAGCGCCGCCCTCGCTCGCAGGCGGCGGTACTTCGCCGTGGTGATAGGGGGGGTCATCTTCATCGGGCTTTGGTGGTTGGTGGCGGTCTGGGTGGGCGCCGAGTTCCGCTTGCCGTCACCCCCCCGCGTGCTGAAAGAGATGTCCATCATCCTGGCAGGGGACTTCTGGACCCAGTTCTGGGCGAGCATCCTGCGGGTTTTTGCCGGTTTTGTTACCGCCGTCCTCCTCGGCTCACCGATCGGGTACCTGATGGGGCGAAGTCCCTACTGGAAGAACTTCCTTCAGGCTCCTGTGTTGATCGCAGGGGCCATTCCCGGGATCACGTATGCGGTGATGATGCTGGTCGTGTTTCGTATTTCCTTCTTCGGTCCGGTGGTGGCGATCGGTCTCTTTTCCATGCCCTACGTTGCCCTGAACGTGGCCGAAGGAGTTGGCGGGGTCGACAGGAAACTCATCGATATGAGCAGGGCGTATGGGTGCTCCGAGCGGCAAGTATTACGTCAGGTTGTGCTCCCGTCGGTTCTCCCCTTCGTATTCGCTGGTGTCCGCATGTCGTTCTCGCTTGCCTGGAAGGTCGGCCAGCTGACAGAGGTGTTCGGTGCTTCCCGGGGGATCGGATTCCAGATTCGCCGCAACTTCCAGCTCTTCAATTCGGCCGCGGTTCTGGCCTGGGTGTTGCTTTTCATCGTATTCATGCTGTTTCTCGAGCGCCTGGTACTGCTGCGGATCGAGCGGCGGCTGTTTCGCTGGCGGCAAACGGAGCGTGACTGATGGCCCAGGCAGCTTCCCGAAACTTGCTCGAGCGCAGCTCGCGGGTGGCGCGGGTGCGACAGGCCCTGGTTTCGCCGGTCGGCGCGACGCTAACGGCCGGTCTCGTATTCCTGCTGCTATGGCAATTGCTCACCGTGATCGCGCCGCGGGTTCCCACCCCTGCCTCCGTGGCCGAGTTCCTGTACATAGAGATAACGGGCGGATCCCATGGGGGCATCATCGTCGGTCAGTTCTGGAACCACTTCGGTGCCACGTTGCAGCGCTTCGGGCTCGGACTCGCCATCGGATTCTCTGCCGGTGTTCTGATCGGTGTTCTGATCGGCGCGTCTGCTCTTGCGCGCGCATTGCTCAACGACACGGTGATCGTCCTGATGGCCGTCCCGGCCTTTGTGTGGGCCTTCCTCACTACGATGTGGTTTGGCATAGATTGGAAATCACCGGTATCGACCGTTGCATTCACCGCCTTTCCCTTCGTCGTGGTGAATATCGCCCAGGGGGTCAGGGCGATTACCCCAGATCTGAAGAGCATGTCGTCGGCGTTCGAAGTCACCCGGCTGAATCGGTTTCGGCATCTCACGCTGGCCGGCATCTATGGCTACGTGTTCGCAGGGCTCCGGTTCGCCATGATCCTCTCGTGGAATGGCGTGTTGCTGTCGGAGTGGTTTGCCGGCCAGGACGGGGTCGGATTTCGGACCCGATACTGGTTCGATGCCAATCGATACCGGGGCTTTCTCGGTTGGGTGATCTCGTTCATTGCATTCATCGTGCTGCTGGACAGGCTGGTGCTCAACCGACTCCAGAAGAGGGCGTTCCGGTGGCGGGATACCGGCGGTGAGTTGACGAGAGAAGATATCGACGCCCTTCAAACGGGAGGCTGACGATGGCAACGCTGAAGATCGACAAACTGGTCAAGGTGTTCCCGCCGGCCTTCAAAGGTGGCGACATGGTCCGTGCCATCAGCGGCATCTCGATGGAGGTATCGGGCCATGTCTTTGTGTCCGTGGTCGGTCCATCCGGGTGTGGCAAGAGCACCTTGCTGAACATCATCTCGGAGGTGGAGACGCCCACGGATGGAACTGTGGAGGTAACCGAAGGAGACCGCCCGGCCCGGTTGGGCTACGTCTTCCAGGATGCCCGGCTGCTCCCGTGGCGAACGGTGATGGACAACCTGCTCTACGTTCGCAAGGACGAGAAGGAGGAAGGCCGCAAGGTTGCCAGTCGCTATCTCGACATGGTCGGCCTGTCGCACTCCCATGACATGTTTCCCCGGCAACTATCGGGCGGCATGCAGCAGCGCATAGGTATTGCCCGTGCCTTCTCGGTCGAACCCGACCTCTTGCTCATGGACGAGCCCTTTAGTCACCTCGACGCCATCACCGGCCGGTCGCTACGGGACCACCTCCAGCAGCTATGGGTCGCCACCCGTAAGACGGTGCTTTTCGTTACCCACGATGTTGTTGAGGCCGTTCAGCTCTCGAATCGGATCATCATTCTTGCTCCGGGTGGGACCGTGTTCGACGATATCGAGATCGATCTGCCACACCCTAGAAGACTGTCCGACCCCAAGGTCGCCGCTTTGCAGGCTGAGATCCTGAGAAGATTCGAGGAAATGCCATACGAGGTGCAGTCCGTGCGAGGTGGAGGCGTGTGATGGATTTGGGAATTGATGTGTTGGTGGAGATGCAGCGTCGAATGTTACGGGTTCGGTATTTTGATGAGGCGGTGAAGCAGGCGGCGCGGCGGGGGGAGATTCCTGGTGGGGTTCATTTGTCGATTGGGCAAGAGGCGGAGGTGGTGGGGTCTTGTTGTGCGTTGCGGTCTGATGATTTCATGACTGGCAATCACCGGTCGCATGGGCATCCGATTGGGAAAGGTGCGCCGTTGCGGCCGTTGATGGCGGAGATTTTCGGGCGGGCGACGGGGGTGTGTAAGGGTAAGGGCGGGTCGATGCATTTGGCTGATTTCAGTGTCGGGAGTTTGGGGGAGTCGGGGGTGGTGGGGTCGGGGATTCCGATCGCGACGGGGGCGGCGTTTAGTGCGAAGGTTCGTGGCACCGATCAGGTTGCGTTGTGTTTCTTTGGGGATGGGGCGGCGAATCAGGGGTCTTTGCACGAATCGATGAACTTGGCGGGAATCTGGGACTTGCCGGTGATCTATTTGTGCGAGAACAATCAGTTGGCGGTCACGACTAAGGCGAAGGATGCGATCGCGGGGGGTGATCTGGCGGCCCGGGCGGCTGGTTATGGGATGCCGGGGGTGACGGTTGAGGATGGTCAGGATGTGTTGGCGGTGTATTCGGCTGTGTCTGGGGCGGTGACCCGTGCGAGATCGGGGGAGGGCCCGTCGTTGGTTGAGGTTCGGACGTATCGGTTCCATGCCCATTCGGAGGGGCTCAAGCATGCGGCGACCGTTGGGGATGACGCCGAGTGGTTGGCTCGTGATCCGGTGGTGTTATTCCGGCGGCGGTTGATCGATGAGTTTGGGGTTAATGCTGCTGTGTTGGATCTGGTTGATGAAGAGGTGCGGGCCGAGGTGGCCGATGCAGTGGAGTTCGCCAAGTCGAGCCCGTTCCCGGATCCGGAGGCGGCGTTTGATGATTTGTATGCGACCCGGTCGGCGGTTCCTGTTCCGTTGACCTGACCGAAGGAGACAATGATGCCGGAGTTGACGTATCTCGCTGCTATCGGTCGGGCGCAGGGGGAGGTGATGGAGGAGGATCCCCGGGTGGTCGTCCTGGGTGAGGACGTGCGGAGCAACTTGTATGGGACGACTACCGATTTCGTGGCGCGTTTCGGTGAGGAGCGGGTTTGGAATACGCCGCTGTCCGAGGCTGGGTTTACGGGGTTGGCGGCGGGGGCGGCGATGACCGGTTTGCGGCCGATTGTCGATCTGACCTTTGCCAGTTTCATGTATTTGGCGTTTGACCAGTTGATCAATCAGGTGGCGAAGAACCGGTACATGTTTGGGGGGCAGGTCACCATTCCGGTGACCTACCGAGCTGGGATGTTTTACGGTGCGTCGATGGCGGCGCATCATTCGGATCGGCCGTATCCGATGTTGATGAACGTGCCGGGTTTGACCATCTTGGCGCCGGCGACTCCCTACGACGCTTACGGGCTGTTGCGCAGCGCGGTGCGTAGCGACGATCCGGTGGTGGTTTTCGAGGATGCCACCCTGTGGTCACGCAAGCAGGAGATCCCCGAGGAGCGATTCGAGGTCCCGATCGGGGTTGCCAAGGTGGTGCAGACCGGGACTGATGTCACGTTGGTCGCGATCGCCGGGTCGCTCTTTCATGCGTGGGCGGCGTGTGAGCGGCTGGAGGCGGAGGGGATCTCGGTGGAGCTGATCGACCCGCGTACGTTGGTGCCGCTCGATGCTCAGACCATTGTCGATTCGGTGCGGCGGACCGGGCGTCTGGTGGTGGCCGAACCCGCCCACCGGACCTGTGGGGCGGCGGCGGAGATCATCGCATTGGTGTGCGAGTACGCCTTCGATCGGTTGGCTGCACCACCCGGGCGGGTTACTACTCCCGATGTCCAGATCCCGTTCAGCCCACCGATGGAAAAGCCCCTCTATCCCGACGCGGCCCGGATCGCCGATGCGGTCCGTCGGGTGGTCGGTACGCCGGTTGAATCGAGCGGGCGATGAGAGAGCCCGTACGGTTGCCCCAATTCGGGATGGGAATGATGGACGGCGAGATCATCGAGTGGCTAAAAGCCCCCGGGGATCCAGTCACCGAAGAAGAACCCATCTGCCTGGTCGAAACCGCCAAAGTAGCCACCGAACTGAGTGCGCCCTACACCGGAACCCTCGCCGAGATCGTCATCCAAGCCGGCCAAGTCGTCGACGTAGGCACCATCCTCGCCTGGATCGAGGTATGACCAACCCCACAACCGAGGCGCTGAGTCAGGATTCGGGCGCGTATCGAGATCGCCTCGTGCCAATCGGGCGGGTTGGCGACAACCAGGCTGTCGCGCTTACCGCTCAGGTCTGATCGTGGCGACCGAACACCACCTGACGGCGGCGCCCGAGAACGTCTGCTGGGGCGCTTTTTCAGCCGAATTCGTCCCTGTGCTCGAAGTCGATTCGGGCGATCGGGTGGTGGTGGACACCGTCTCCGGATCGCCAGGGCAGTTCCCCGTGGAGATGGCGGAGCGACTACTACCCGAACACCGAGAGTTGATCGCTACCCGGAAGCCCATCCTGCCCGGGCACATCCTGACCGGGCCGATCGCCGTTCGGGGAGCCGACCCGGGCGACGTCCTGGAGGTCCGGATACTCGACGTCACCCTCCGCCAGGACTGGGCGTGGAACATGATCGTGCCGCTGCGCGGGACCCTGCCGGAGGACTTCCCGAACCGGCGGATCATGGCCATCGAACTCGACACGGTGGGGATGGTCGCACGCCTCCCCTGGGGGGCGGAGCTCCCACTCAACCCATTCTTCGGGGTTATCGGGGTCGCACCTCCGGCGGCCTGGGGCACGATCTCTTCCCTTGCCCCTGGTGCGCATGGTGGCAACCTCGACATCAAGGAGTTGACGCCGGGCTCGATTCTCTATCTTCCGATCTACAACGCGGGTGCCGGGCTCATGGTGGGCGACGGTCACGCGGTGCAGGCCGATGGAGAGAGCTGCGTGTCGGCCGCCGAGACGGCGGTGACCGGGACACTCGAGCTTCATGTGCGAAAGGACCTGTCGCTCACCATGCCGCGTGCCGAGACGTCGACGCACCACATCACGATCGGGATAGACCCCGATCTCGACGATGCGGCCCGCGGAGGGGTACGGGAGATGGTCACGCTCATCAGGCAGCTGACCGACTTGAGCGCGGAGGACGCCTACACCCTGTGCAGCCTCGCCGCCGACGTCCGTATTTCCCAGCTCGTCAACATGAACAAGGGGTGCCACGTGATGCTCCCCAAGACCGCGCTCGACCAGCATTCGGGCGGCTGAGGACAGGAAACCGGACCACCGTGGCGGCCGAGTCGGTGTACCGGGCCTGCTCGGGGTGGGTGGTTAGGTACTCCACCGCTCGGGGAGCAGGCGGGTTGCCTTTACGCCGCTTCAACAGCTGACGGACATTCCTCACGTTAGGACGCGTCGGGGCCGTCGCCACCGCTACTTCGACGGGAGTTGCTCAACGTGCTCTGGCAGCGCCGGCCAGGCCGATGATGGCCGCTCCGCGGA
>CAZRID010000153.1:0-7593 GCA_964600055.1 uncultured Acidimicrobiaceae bacterium | reverse complement strand
AGATCTTCGAAGGTGATGTCTATCAAGCCCGGGAGTTGCCGCGGGTGCCTTACACACTGCGTGATGCCACGGATCTCTTCGAGTCTTCTGAGTTCGTCCGCGACGCCTTTGGGTCTCCGGTTCAGGAGCACTACTCCCACTTCTTCCGGATGGAGCAGAAAGCCTTCGACAATTCGGTCACCGACTGGGAGCGCTGGCGATACTTCGAGCGGATATGAGCAGTCGACTCGAAGGAAAGGTTGCCCTCATCACCGGGGCCGGTTCGGGCATCGGACGAGAAGCGTCGGTTCTCTTTGCCTCCGAAGGTGCCTCGGTGCTCGCTGTGGACGTCAACGAGAATGCAGTCGCCGATACTGTGGAGATGGTCCGCTCCGAACGGGGTGAAGCCACGGCGCAACGTGCCGATGTCTCATCCGCCACCGACAGCGAGACGATGGTGTCCGTAGCCGAGCAGGTATACGGGCGTCTCGACGTGATGTTCAACAACGCAGGGATCTTGCATTCCGATGACGATGACGCGGTGTCCACCGAGGAGAAGATCTGGGATCTCACCATGGACATCAATGCCAAGGGGGTGTTCTTCGGGTGCAAGTACGGGATACCTGCCCTGCGCCGGGCCGGTGGTGGATCCATCATCAACACCGCCTCCTTCGTCGCTCTGCTCGGCGCGGCCACGCCCCAGGTCGCCTACACCGCCTCCAAGGGCGCGGTCCTCGCCATGACCCGGGAGCTGGCCGTCGTCCATGCCCGGGAGAACATCAGGGTCAATGCCCTCTGCCCCGGGCCGTTGCGGACGGAATTGCTGATGAAGTTCCTCGATACCGAGGAGAAGAAGCAGCGACGTCTCGTCCATATCCCGATGGGGCGATTCGGGGAGGCGGCCGAGATGGCGAAGGCGGCCCTTTGGCTGGCGAGCGACGAGTCGTCGTACGTGACCGGCACCGAGTTCGTGGTCGACGGGGGGATCACAGCCGCCTACGTCACTCCTGAATGAGCGAGCACCATCCCTTCGTATACGGGGTCCCGAGCCCGGGGACGGCGGGCGAGGCACCCATCTACAACCCTGCCACCGGCGAGCAGATAGCGACCGTTGGCCGTGCCGGGTCGGAAGACGTCGATCGTGCCGTGTCCGTGGCGCGCGACCGCTACGACGAAGGTGTCTGGCGCCGAGCTCCGGTGCGACAGCGTCGTGACGTGCTTCGTGCTCTCGGCGACCTCATCAGACGCGACCAGGAGCGTTTGGCCGTGCTGGAGTCGACCAACGCAGGCAAGCCGATCGCTGCGGCCCGGAGCGAGATTGGAGCTGTCGCTGCCACCTTCGACTTCTATGCAGGAGCCGTGGATAAGTTCCACGGCCAGACCATCCCCGGCAACGCCAATGGGACTCTGATGACGTTCCGGGAGCCGATCGGCGTTTGCGCCGCCATCACGCCATGGAACTTCCCGATGTTGATTCTCGCCTGGAAGACGGCGCCGGCTCTGGCCATGGGCAACTCCCTGGTGGCCAAACCTGCCGAAGTGACACCGCTCACCGCTCTTGCCCTTGCCGAGTTGGCCATCGAGGCCGGTTTGCCCCCCGGCGTTTTCAATGTGGTCACGGGGAAGGGCTCTGAAGCCGGGGATGCACTGGTCCGGCATCCCAAGGTGAGCAAGATCTCCTTCACCGGCTCGACGGAGGTGGGAGCAGGGGTCATGGCGGCGGCCGCATCCGGCATCAAGAGGGTCTCCCTCGAGCTGGGGGGAAAGTCGGCCAGCATCGTGTTTGCCGACGCCGATCTGGATGTCTCCGTCGAGTCGTCGATTTTCGCGGTTTACGACAATGCCGGTCAGGACTGCTGCGCCCGGAGCCGGATCCTGGTTGAGAAGGAGATCTACGACGAGTTCATCGATCGGTTCACTGCGCGGGCACGCTCGCTGATCGTGGGCGACACCAGCGACGAGTCGACCGAGATGGGTCCCCTGATCACTCCGGCCCAGCGCGAGAGCGTCGAGTCCTACATCGGCTTCGGGGAGGAGGAAGGAGCGACCCTGGTGTTCGGCGGTGAACGGCTTGGGGATAGGGGTAACTACCTGTCGCCGGCGATCTTCACCGAAGCAAGGTCCGACATGCGGATCGTGCAGGAGGAGATCTTCGGGCCTGTTGTCGCTCTCAGCGCCTTCGAGGGTGACGACGAGGCGATCCGGCTGGCCAACGACTCGATATACGGTTTGTCCGGCTCCATCTGGACCCGGGATATCGGTCGCGCTCTCCGTGTGGCGAGGGCTGTGGAGACCGGAATGCTGTCGATCAACTCCTCGTCGAGCGTGCACATCGAGGCACCCTTCGGCGGCGTCAAGGCGTCCGGGATAGGCCGGGAACAGGGGATGGTCGCCCTGGAGCATTACTCGGAGTACAAGTCGGTGTTCATCGCCAACGACTGATAGGTCCCCCCTCTGTTTTCGCGCGAGGATCTCGACCCAGAGGTCGAGATCCTCGCGCTAGAACGGGGTCGAAGCCGCCGAGGGGCTTGAAACACTTGGCCGGTCGTTGCACGATCGGGATGTGGGTAGGGAAGAGGCGATCCGCCGGTTGGCGGAACGCCAACACGGGGTAGTAGGTCGCCGACAGCTCTGGGAGGTCGGCATCGGCTACGACCATTTGCAGCATCGTGTCGACACCGGCATGCTTGTCCGAGTCTCCGCCGAGGTCCTCCGCATGGCCGGGGCCCCACTCACCGATGAAGGTCTGGCGATGGCCGGGGTGCTCGACTCCCCGGGAAGGGCCTATCTGTCCCATCTCTCAGCGGCGGCCTGGTGGGGACTGCCCGGCTTCACGATCGACGCGCCGGTGCACACGCTGATACCGCGCCAGGGAGCGCAAAAGCGGACACGATGCGCGATTGTTCACTACCACTCGAGTCTGCCCATCGATCACCTGCGCAAGGTCAATGGCGTGCCCGTTGTCTCTCCAGCGCTGACCATTTTCTCCTGGCCGGGGCTGTTCACCGAGCCAGAACGGAGCGCGCTCTGGACAACGCTTGGTCGATAGGATTGGTCACATACCGTGAGCTCCACGAGCTACTCGGCCGTCTCGCCGCTCGAGGTCGCAACGGCATCCGTGTGATGAGGACGCTGCTGTCCGAGCGACCTGAGGACCACGTCCCACCAGATTCCGGTCTTGAAGCCAGGGTAAAACGCCTGGCTCTTGACGTCGGAGTCCTGTTGCAGTCGCAGAGAGATGTTGGGGGAGACCAGTGGATTGGCCGTGTCGACTTCGCCGTCGAGAGTACCTCCCGTGTCATCGAGGTGCTCTCCCGTCGCTATCACGGATCCCTCTCCGACCAACGGGCGGACCGCGACCGTATCGAAGAACTGAGGCGTGCCGGATTCGAAGTCATGACCCTCTGGGACACCGATGTTTGGAACCACCCCGAGATGGTCAGGGACCGAATCCTTGCGTTCTCGCGCGGGGATCTCGACCTAGAGGTCGAGATCAGCGCGCGAGAACGAGACTCCGACCCTGCCTACCGGTTCTCGCGCGGCCATCTGGATCTATAGGTCCAAATCAGCGCGCGAGAATGAAGGGGTGAAGCTCGGCCTCCTGGTTTGTGACCACGTGCGCCCGGAGTTCCTCGGGATCTCGGGGGACTACGACGACATGTTTCGCCGACTCTTCGCCGGTTACGAGGACGTGGAGATGGTGACCTACGACGCAATCGGTGGTGAGCTCCCCGCCGACCCCTCGGAGTGCGATGCCTGGCTGACGACAGGCTCCCGCCATTCGGTCAACGACGATGCACAGTGGATCAGGGACCTGGAGGAGTTCGTGCGCCGGGTGGCCGCGGCCGGGGTCCCGTTCATCGGGATCTGCTTCGGTCATCAGCTTCTGGCCAAGGCAATGGGCGGGTCGGTGGTCAAGTCTGACGTGGGCTGGGGTGTCGGTATGAAAGTGGTCGAGGTCAGACCCGATCTCGGGCTGGGCGACTCATATCAGGTGCTCACCAGCCACCAGGACCAGGTGGAGGCCCTTCCGCCCGGTGGGGAGATACTCGGCTGGAACGAGCATTGCCCGGTGTCGATGCTGGGGGTGGGAAGGACAATGGTCGGGATTCAGGGGCATCCCGAGTTCGACGTCACGTATTCGGAGGCGTTGATGAAGTCACGGCGGGGCCATCTCATCCCCGAGGACACGGTCGACGCCGGTCTCGCCACCCTCGACCAACCCCTCGACACGGGGGGATTGGCGGATTGGATCCTCCGGTTTGTTGCGGAGCCCCGGGGGGTCAAGTGAAGTAGAGGGCGGGCACCGAAGAACCACGGCCGATATGATCGGGCGACCGTTCGGCGAGTTGGAGGAGAAGTCTTGGCCACCAAGCAGGAGAAGCTCGATCTATTGGGCGCGATCCCGCTGTTCAGTGACCTGAGCAAGAAGGATTTGGAGAGGATCCTCAACGCGGTCAAGGAAACCTTCCACAACGAAGGGGAATCGGTCGTCACCGAAGGTCGGGGTGGTGTCGGGTTTCACCTCATCACCGAGGGGAAGGTGAGGGTGGTTCGAGGCGAGAGGACGGTGGCCCACCTCGGCCCCGGGGAATTCTTTGGTGAGATGGCCTTGGTCGACGATGGCCCGAGGTCGGCATCTGTCATCGCCGACACCGACCTGGCGACGATGGTCATCTCGAAATGGGAGTTCCGTCCCTTGGTCAAGGCTCACCCGGAGCTGGCCTGGAAGCTGATCGAGTATCTCGTGGCCCGGGTCCGCGAAGAACAGACCGGTCGCGACGCCCTGATCTGTTAATCGTCGACGTCTGAGTCGATCTCGACCGCGAGATCCTCGCCGTCCCACGACGCCTTGACCCGGTACTTGGCCGACTCGCTCTCGAATTCGACATCGACCTCCGGTGGGCCCTCCTTCTTGATGTCGGCGGCGAAACCGGCAGCGGGAGCGGCCGAGCTCAATGCGACCTCGCCGGCCCGAAAGCTGACAGCCACGACCCCACCCCCGGTTGGGATCATCCGCGATGACCAAGCCCCTGCCGTGGTCGCAGTGGTTATGGAGGACGAGCCCGGAGTTGTCGATGTCGATGTCCCTGGGCTGGTGGTCGCTGTCGTGGACGATGAGGTGGCGCCGGCTCCGCTGGTCGACGTGGATGGTTGGGTGGTCGATGTGGAGTCCGAGGATACCGCCAGCGGCGCGTCGACCTGAAGCGCTGGGCGGTCGCTCACCTGGGCGTCTGCCGCACTGACGATTTGCCAGGTCAATGTGGTCGCCAACGCCGCCACCAGCACCCAGGCACCGGCAATGCTCCATTTGCTCACGTGCTCATTGTCTCAGGAACCCGGAATCATGCTCCTCAACCAACCGTCAAGGTTTCCTCAAGGCGGAGGGTCTGGGGCAGGGCCGCGGATAACCTGCCCGCAATGGCACAGATCGTGCTCATCGAAGACGACGTCGAAATCCGACGGCTCGTTGCCGACGCTCTCGCCTCCCAAGGACACGACGTCGAGAGCGCCGCCATGGCCCTGGAAGGCCTCCAACTCGCGGTCAAGGGAAACCCCGATCTCGTGGTCATGGACCTGGGCCTGCCCGACCTCGACGGCTCCGAGCTGCTCAGGATGATCCGGGCGGTGAGTCAGGTCCCGATCATCGTGATTACGGCTCGGGGCGCCGACGAGGTCGTGGTTCGCACTCTCGACTCGGGGGCCGACGACTACCTGGTGAAGCCATTCTCGGTCGCTCAACTCGAGGCCAGAGTGCGTGCCCTGCTTCGCCGTGGCTCCGTCACCGAGCCCGGGGACGTGATCCGGATCGGCGACCTGTCGATCGACCCCGCCGCCCGGGAGGCCACCTTGGAGGGGAACAGCCTGGACCTGAGCCCGAAAGAGTTCGACCTGCTCCGGGCGCTTGCCGAGCGAGTTGGAGAGGTGGTGAGCAAGAGGGCCTTGATGGCCGAGGTGTGGCGTGAGCCCTACGGCGGCGCAGAGAGAACCGTGGACGTTCATCTCTCCTGGTTGCGCAGCAAGCTCGGGGAATCGGCGCAGGATCCCCGATACCTGCGCACCGTCCATGGGGTGGGTGTCAAGCTGGTCGACCCCACCAGGTGAGACGTCGTCTTGCCCTCCTCAGTCTGGCCACCACCGCCCTGGTAGTCATCTCGCTACTGATCCCACTCGGGCTCCTGGTCCGAAGACAGGCCGCCGATCGCGCCCGGCTCGACACCGAACGAACGGCACAGTCGACAGCGGCGCTGCTGGCTCTCACTGTGACCCTCAACGAGGAAGCCGGAGCCATCGAGTCCGCCCTGGGCCCGCTGGAGCCCGGCACGATCGTGGTGTTGCCGGACGGATCGGTCCTGGGCGAGCCGATGACCGGTCAGGACTCCCTTGTGGCAGTGGCCGTCGAAAGACAGGCGACGATCAGCGGGCTGGTCGATGGTGGGTGGGAGTATGCGCTGCCCGTGATAGGGAGGGAGGGCATCGCGGTTGTCGATGTCTTCGTCACCGACGAAGCGCTTAGTCAAGGAGTGACAGAGGCCTGGCTTCTCCTGGCCCTGTTGGGTGTGTTGCTGGTGGGGATCGCGGTTTGGGTTGCGGACCGACTGGGGCAGCGCCTGGTGAGACCGATTGGGGATCTGGCCTCCGCCGCCAGACGGCTTGGCGAAGGCGACCTCGACGCCCGGGTCCAGGTAGGCGACCCCGACGAGATTCGGGAGGTGGGTGAGTCGTTCAACTGGCTGGCCGGCCGACTCGAAGAGCTGCTCGCCGAGGAGCGTGAGGCCGCCGCCGACCTTTCACATCGACTCCGCACACCGCTGACCTCGCTGCGCCTTCAGGCGGAGAAGCTGACGGACGATCGGGAACGACAGGAGGTCCTGGGTCAGGTGGATCGTCTGGAGCAGTCCATCGATCAGCTCATCCTCGCCACACGCTCGGCCCCGCTGCGTGAGGGAGATAAAGCGGATCTCTCCGTCGTGGTGGCCGCGCGTTGCGTCTTTTGGGCAGTGCTTGCCGAGGAGCAGGGGAGGGTCATGTCGGTGAACATCGACACGCACCGGGTCCAGGTCGGTCTCTCGGCGGAAGCGATCGAGGCGATGGTCGATGCCCTCATCGGGAATGTGTTCTCCCACACCGAGCCTGGCACCGCCTTGGCCGTCTCCGTTGGCTCGGACCGCGGGCGACCCTGGATGGAGATCGGGGACGAGGGGCCCGGTTTCTCCTCCATAGACCTCGCTACGCGCGGGGTGAGTGGCGCCGGTTCGACAGGGCTCGGGCTCGACATCGTGCGACGAACGGCCGAATCGGTGGGTGGCGCTATGGAAATGAACGACCGCCCCGGCGGTGGGGCGGTCGTTCGGGTTTGGTTGGGGCAGCAGAGTTAGTGCCCCGACCGCCAACGTTTGCCGCGTTCAGGACGGTCAGGGACACCGCTGGCTGCGTCCTCGTCCTCGACGAACGGCTAGTGCGCCTTCGTCCTGCGTCCTTGCCAGCGCCGCCCCTGCCTCGCCCTGAACATCGCCAACGTCCCCGGCCAGAGCACTAATCGCGCTCGATCTTGACCCTCAGCTCGCCGTTATCGAGCTTGGCCTCGAACTTGGCGTCGGAGTCTCCACTCTC
>CAZRID010000152.1:0-7641 GCA_964600055.1 uncultured Acidimicrobiaceae bacterium | reverse complement strand
CGAACTGGCGATCGACGACATCACCGTCATTGGATACCCGGCACCCGACACCACCACCAGCACCACCGGAGCAGAGGAAACCACGACTACTGCCGCCGGCTGATCGCCAGCGGCAGTGAGGTGAGCCCGCGGAAAACGAGGGAACGGACCCGTTCGGGCGTGCCCTCCACAGAGAAGGCGCCTACCTGGCGCGCGAACGACGAGAGTGCCACCTCCAGCTCGATCTTGGCCAACGGGGCCCCGACGCAGTAGTGAACCCCGCCGCCGAACGAAACATGGGGATTGTCGGATCGACTGAGATCCAGGCTCTCCGGGTTGTCGAACACGTCCTCGTCGTGGTTGGCCGAGCCGAAGAGGAGCCCCACCTTGTGTCCCCGCTTCAGCCGCACGCCCGCAATTTCCAGGTCCTCGAGAATCCAGCGTTCGAACATCTGCAGCGGTGAGTCGAATCGAAGCATTTCGTCGGCAGCATTGGTGAGGAGATCGGGATCAGATTGCAGGCGTAGAAACTCGGATTCATTCCGAGAAAGGGCCAACAGGGCGTTGCCTATGCCATGGACCGTGGCTTCGTGGCCGGCATTCAGGGTGAGGATGCAGGTGGCCACCAGTTCGTCTTCATCGAGCCGGTCACCTTGATGTTCGGCCTTGATCAGGGCCGAGACCAGGTCGTCACGAGGGTGCGCCCGCCTTTCAGCCAGTAGTTCCTTCACGTAGGCCACGAAGTCCGTCACGGCCTGCTCACCGGCCAGTCCTTCTTCGGGTGAGTGCCCCTCGTCGAAGACCGAGACGATGGCGTGCGACCAGGCCACCAACTGGTCCTGGTCGGCCGCTGGCACGCCTAGCAATTCGGCGATCATGGTGAGGGGTATCGGAGTGGCAAAGTCGGCGATCGCTTCCATTCGGCCTTTGCCGAGGGCCTCTTCGACGGCGTTGTCTGCCGTCGTCACCAGTCGCCGGCGATAGCTCTCCGAAGCCCGTCGGGTGAACGCCCATTGAACCAATCGGCGGATGCGGGTGTGCCGCGGTGGCTCCAAGTCGATGAAAGAGCCGCGGATGTACTTGGTCCATTCCGGGAGGTGTTGGGGATAGGTGCGGCGAGCTACCTGGGGATCGAGTTCGTCATGCGGTACGACCGAACGCACATCGCGGCCGAAGCGGCGATCCTTGAGGATTCCGGCGACCTGGGCGTGGCGTGTAAAGAAGGTCAGATCCCAGGTCTCGTCGAAGAACACCGGGGTCTCGGCCCGCAAACGGGCGTAGATGGGATAGGGGTCGTCCAGAAACCCTTGGTCGTATGCGTCGAATTGGGGCAACCGATTCAGTTCTCGCCCTTGCGGTAGGGGAGACCATCGGCGGCGGGCGGTCGCAGGCGCTGGGCGAAAAAGATCAAAACCAGCAGGACGATTACGAATGGCAGGACGTTGATCACCACGTCCGGCAGCGTATCCGATGTGAGGTACCACAGAGCGGCTCCCAGACCGAGGGCACCGGCGAGGATTGCGTCGGACCGCTTGCCACGGCTGGCGGCCCAGATGGCCACCGCCACCAGCCCAATTGCATTGACCAGGATCAGGGAATGAGAGGCGGCCCCGCTGAGGTCTCTTAGTCCGATGCCGAATGGATAGCCGAACAAGAGGGCCCCGCCCAGAACCCCCCACGGTCTCCAGTTGCCGAAGATGAGTGCAGCCAGGCCGATGAAACCGCGGCCGGTTGTCTGGCCTTCGAGATAGATGCCCGACAGGTCCGGGCTGGCGATGAAAGCGCCGGCCAATCCGGCCAGGGCTCCGCTGATCACCACCCCGATGTACTTGTAGCGGTAGACGTTCACCCCCTGCGCTTCACCGGCCTGGGGTCGCTCACCACAGATACGAAGCCGTAGGCCGAACCGGGTCCGCCACAGCAGCCAGGCCGTCGCCGGTACAAGAAGCAAAGCGATCACGGCCACCCAGGAGATCCTCGTCACCAACCCCTTGGCGAGGTTGGCTGCATCCGACACCAGGAACCACTCTATTCGGCCGAGCCAACCGAGCAGATCGGGGCTCGTCCATGTTCCAATGTTCCCCCCGGCGAGGAACGGGATGGTCACGTTGCCAACACCCGGAACCCGGGGCGATTGAGTTATCGAACCACCTTCGATCGTGGTGAAGATCTCCGATGACAGGAACCTGGCGATTCCCGGGGCCAGGATGTTGACGGCGACGCCGGAAATGATGTGATCGACCCCGAAGGTCACAGTCGCGATGGCGTGCAATAGGCCCCCCATCGCCCCGCCCACAACACCCAGGACAGCACCCCACCAGGCGCCGTAGGTCACGGCCCCCCAGGCGCCGAACCAGGTGCCGAGAATCATCATCCCCTCCAGCCCGATGTTGACCACCCCGGCCCGCTCCGAATAGAGGCCGCCCAAACCGGCCAGGAGGATCGGGACCGCCCATCGGAGCATGGACTGGGCAGAGCCAATGGAAGTGAGACTTTCGGTCTCGTCGAAGCCCTGAACGATCGTTAGGACCAGGACGCCGACTCCGGCGTATAGCGCCCATCGCAACCAGGCGGGCATCCGGGTGAGGTTCAAGCCGGCACCACCCCCAGAGCCGCCGCGGCGGCACGGGCCTCTTCACGTTCCTTGGCCCGGCGGGTGACCTCGTAGGCGACCACGGCCGCCAGGATGATCACGCCCTGCATGATGACCACGATCTCCCTCGAGGCCGCACCGGTGAACTGAAGGACGCCAGAGGAGATGTCGAGAAAGGCGAAGATCAAAGCAGCCAGAGCGATCCCGGCCGGGTGGTTGCGACCAAGGAGGGCCGCGGCGATACCGGTGAAGCCAAGTCCGCGGATCGGGTTGGCCGGAAAGAACCCCACGTGCATGATCTCTGTCATTCCAACGAGACCAGCCACGGCGCCCGATAAGACCATTGCATTGACGATCATCCTTTTGGAGGGGACCCCGCCGACCTGGGCGGCGAAGGGGTTGATCCCACTGGCCCGCAAATCGAATCCGAACCGCGTCCGGTTGATGAGCACGTGATAGACAGCACCGACGATGATCGCGATGACCAGCACGCCGGTCAGAACCTTGCCCTGTCTGATCTCACGCGTGAATACTTCGAGTAACGAGTTGAGGTCGGGCAGGAGGCCGGTCGCAGGGATTGGTGTGGTCCCGACCCGCGACGCCGAGCCTGCCACAATTCCGCCCCCGGCCTGCCAGCGGCGGACGAAATAGGCCACCAAACCCGAAATCGCGATGGCGTTGAGCATGATGGTGGAGATGACCTCGTTGACCCCTCGGGTAACTTTCAGGACGCCGGCGGCGCCGGCGTAGACAGCACCCACGCTCATGGCCACTAGCAAGATGAAGGGAACATGAAGGACAGGTGGCAAAGCCACCTGGGCACCGACATGGGCCGCAACGATGGCTGCCAGGAGGTATTGGCCTTCGACCCCAATGTTGAACAGGTTCAGCCGGAAGCCGATGGCTGTCGCCACCCCGGCTATGTACAGCGGGGTGGCCCGGTTGAGGATGTCAACCATGGTCTCGAGCTTGCTGGCATGCGAATACATATCCACGTACGCCGCCACCGGATCGCTTCCGGAGATGACCAGGACGATGGATGACATCACCACCGCAAAGACCAGAGCGCTGACCGGTGCCGCCAGCGTCAGAAAGACTCGTCGGCCTAGCGAAATGTTCATGTAGCCCACGAAGGGCCAGGCGAGCTGCCGGGTGCGCCCACCGCGGCGCCGGTCATGTAGGCCCCGAGGTCACGCGGGGTCACTTTGGCTGGGTCGACGGTAGCCACCAGACGACCCCTGAGCATGACGACGATGGTGTCAGACAAACCGATCAGCTCGTCGAGGTCGGCAGAGATCAGCAGGGTCGCCAGACCGGCGGCCCGGGCTGCCTTGATGTCGTCCCACACCGCGGCCTGGGCTCCAACATCGATTCCACGGGTTGGATGGGCCGCGATCAGAACCGTCGGTCCGGCTGTCATCTCGCGGCCCACGATCAGTTTCTGCTGGTTGCCTCCGGAAAGGGCGTGGGCGGCGACATCGACATTGGGAGTTCGCACATCGAACTCCTTGCGGATCAACTGGGTGCGCTCCTTTGCCCCTGTCCGGTCGATCCATGGACCCGTTGCGAATGGACGCTGGGTTTGATGCCCGAGGGCCGCGTTTTCCCAGAGGGGAGCCGGAAGCAACAGACCCTCCCGATGGCGATCCTGGGGGATGTAGCCGATACCGTTTTCGCGCCGCTGGCGGACCGGCGCCCGCGTTATGTCTTTACCCATGAGCAGGATCGTCCCCTTGCTCAGGGCCCTGGTCCCGATGATGGCGTCGATCAATTCAGACTGACCGTTGCCTTCCACGCCGGCTATCCCGACGATTTCGCCCTTTCGAATCCTGAAGGAGATGTCATCGACCAGGGTTCTCTCGTCCTCGCCGACGACCGAAAGGCCGGATACGTCGAGGGCGACCTCGTCGGTCACTGTCGACTCGGTGGTCGCGGGCGTTGGAAGCTCCGATCCGACCATCAACTCGGCCAGGTCATGGGCGCTGACCTCGTCGGGTTTCACCGTAGCCACGGTCCGTCCGTCCCTAAGGACGGTGATGGTGTCGGCAATCGCCAGTACCTCGTCAAGCTTGTGATCGATGAACAGGATCGTCGCTCCGTTGGCCCTGAGGTCCCTCATGTTGTTGAAGAGCTCCTCGACCTCCTGGGGCACCAGGACCGCTGTCGGCTCATCGAGAATGAGAATCTTCGCCCCCCGGTACAGCACTTTGATTATCTCGACGCGTTGGCGCTCGCCGACCTCCAGTTCTTCGACCAGGGTGGCCGGCTCGATCTGGAGGCCATAGGCGTCCCCAACCTGCTTCAGATGCGCCTCGGCCTTCCCGAAGTCGATGAGTCCGAGGGCCTTGACCGGTTCCGCCCCGAGGATCACGTTCTCCAGGACCGTCAATTGGTCGGCGAGCATGAAATGCTGGTGGACCATGCCGATGCCAACCTCGATAGCATCGGTGGGAGAGACAAACTTCACCTCATTCCCGAAGACCCGCATGGTGCCTTCGTCGGGTTGTTGCATCCCGTAGAGGATCTTCATCAGGGTTGACTTGCCGGCACCGTTTTCGCCGCAGATGGCGTGGATTTCGCCCTCCTCGACGGTCAACTCCACACGGTCATTGGCGACCACACCGGGGAATCGTTTCGTGATGCCGATCAGTTCGATCGCGAGCGCCAAGATCTCCTCCGCCTAACCAGGAACGGGCTAAAACAAAGAGCGGGACCGGACAATAGGCCGGTCCCGCTCGATTGGTCGCTTATGTGCTAGTTGGGTTGTGAATCATGCCTCGGCGGGATCGGTCGGTACGACGATGTCGCCAGCGATGATCTGAGCTTTGAAGTCCTCCAGTTGATCGACGATGTCGTCGACGAAACCGCCCGATGTGGAGTAGCCGACACCGTCGACGGAAAGGTCGTAACGCGTTTCACCTGCTACGAAGGTGCCGTCCACCTGGGAATTGATCGCCTCGAACACCGCGACGTCGACCCTCTTGAGCATCGACGTGAGGATGAACTCTCTGACTGCCTCGTCTGAGGTGTTGTACTGGTCGGAGTCGACACCAATCGCCCAGACCTTGGACCCGCTGGTGTCGCTCTGGACCGAGGCGGCCTCGAAGAGGCCGGCCCCTGAGCCACCGGCTGCGTGGTAGACGATGTCGGCGCCACCGTCGTACATCGCCAGGGCGATGTCACGCGCCCTGTCAGGGGCGTTGAAGCCGTCGAAGTCGGGAGCGGTAGTGATGTACTCGGAAATAACCTCGATATCGGGGTTGACCGCTTTGGCACCGGCGATGAAGCCAGCCTCGAACTTCTCAATCAGACCACCGACACCGGACACACCACCGATGAACCCGAGAGTTCCAGTGGCGGATTTCAGGGCCGCTGCGGCACCCACCAGGAAGGAACCCTGCTCCTCGGCGAACACGAGGCCGGCGATGTTGTCGCCGTAGGGAACCGGTGGGGTCTGACTGAAGTCGAGCATCGACGAGTCGATCACGGCGAAGTTTCTGTCCGGGTTCTCGCCACCAACTGCGGCGGCATCTCCCTCGAACAGGAATCCCACTGCGATCACCATGTCGCTGCTGTCGGCGGCCAGCTGCAAGAGCTCGGCCCGGTTGGAGCCATCGTCGTTCGGAGAGGCCTCAACGAAGGTCACCCCGAGCTCAGCACCGGCCCGCTCGAGTCCGGCAAAGGCCGAATCGTTGAAGGACTGGTCACCGCGACCGCCGATGTCGTACACGAGGCCGATCGCGGCGCCGGGGGTGGGCTCGCCGGTGGTTGTGGTCTCTTCGCCAGCCGTGGTTGTTGTCTCGGCACCGGTTGTGGTGGTGTCGCCTGCTTCAGTGGTGGTGGTGGTGGTGTCGGTGCCGGTGCCGCCACAGGCCGCCAGTACGAGCATTACTGCCGCAAGTAGCGCCAGCAATCGCGTTTGTTGTTTCACGTTTTTCCTCCGTCATGGATGGGAACGACGAGTCGCGGCCCGCCGTTCTCGAAGAATAGCCACGGATCGGGTCCCTCAGCCTGCGAGAGGCCCTGTGGATATCTCCTCGAGGAGCTGCGGTTCAGCAGATTTCAAGGCGTTCGAGAGGTGAATCCGGGGGCGGAGACCCCGGCAATAATTAGCAGGTGATAGGCCTCAAGGACTCCCCTCCACCCCCGGAATGGGGGGTCGGAGTCGATCGGTCGGGCATTCTCGGTTTGGCGACGTCGTGGCGCGCTAGAGAGATCCCGCCACCGGCCTTTGACTATGCGGGGCTGCCGGACATGCTTGGCCCCGAGTGGTACGACTTCTGTGTGATGGCAACATCGGTCGTGGCGTGCCTCTGGCCTCCGGAAGGCGACGAGGTATGGCACGCCGAACTGGACGGTCTCTGGCTGGACGACGCTCCGGGCCTCTTTGCATGCTTTACCCGCCTGCCGAAGTTCGCGATTCGCAACTTCGTCGGGTTTACCACCGGCGACGCGGAACGCTTCTTTGCGGGAAGGGGTTGCCTGCAACAGGTCGGCGAGCGGGCCCAACGTCTCGATCAGGTGGCAACAGCTCTGGTTGACAATTGGGGAGGCGCTGCCGCCATTATCGAGGAGGCGCGGTGGTACGCCCCGAAGATTGTCGAGCTTCTGGTTGAGACCGTGCCGGGCTACCGGGATCGAGCCGACACCGTCTTGGGGACTCTGGCGTTCGACAAGCTTGCCCATCTGTGCGCGGCGATGATGAGCACGCGATCCGACAGGCCGATCAAGGGTCTCGAAACTTTTCCGGTTTATCCCGATTACATGCTCCCGATGGTCCTCCGACACCACGGGGCGCTCGCGTACGAACCCGAGCTCGCTGACGCGGTCGACAACCGGCGCCTCATCGAGGCCGGCTCGAACTGGGAGGTCGCTATCAGGTGGGCCACCGTATTTGCCGCTGAGCGACTGGGCGAAGCGCTCCGGCGGTTGGGACAGAACGTCCCCATTCCGTCCCTCGACTATGCCCTGTGGCACGATGCGGTCCTTGGTCCCGATGCAGGCACGATGGGCGAACACCATCGCACCGTGACTATGGCTTATTAGTGAATGGAGTGGTTCCGCTAGTT
>CAZRID010000151.1:0-7652 GCA_964600055.1 uncultured Acidimicrobiaceae bacterium | reverse complement strand
TGGCTGCCCTCTACACCGCCTATGCCCTTGGCCTCGGTTGAGGCTCTACGAATCCGCCCTCATCTCGATCGACACTCACATCAACAGGCTCTCCTTGGCCTCGGGCGTGAGCTCCAGGCTGCCTGCCTCGATGATCCCCGCCTTGCGGAACCGCTGGAGCGCTACGTTGTCGAACTTTGGTAAGTGCGGTCACTCGACTCTGGCTGTCACTGCTGCCTGGGTTAGTGGTGATCGTGGGTAGGGCATGATCAAGTGTGAGTCGGCGCATCCTCGGCGAATCTGAAGACTGCAGTCCATACGGCGGCAATCAAACCGACGCCGGCGGCGCGATCGTCGACTAGAAATAGTTGCCATGGACATCGTCGATCAACATTTCGCAGCCGAGAACGCCCACGACGTGGCCGCCACCCTGGCCACCTACACCGACGAGATCGTCTGGGACGATGTCACCCACCCCCTGAGCCCGGTGCATGGAAAGGAGGCAGTCGGCGCGGTGTACACGGACATCATCGCCGCTATCCCCGATGTGCACTTCGAATCGATCCGCCGGTTCGCCTCTGAAGACGGCAGCTGGGTGGTCGATGTCTCCGACGTCACCGGTCATGTCGAAGGCGAGTGGGCCGGTGCGGCCGGCGGCGGCGCACCGGTAGCGCTCCGGATCCTTCACCTGTTCCAGCTCCACGACGGTCTGATCGCCTACGAGAACACCTGGTTCGACTCGGCGGCCGTGATCCGCCAGGTCGAAGCCTGGAAGGCCGAACAGGGCTGAGCGCGCAGGCCCGTCCGTAGACTCGACCGGGTGACCACTCCACTCGGGAGAGGCCCCCGGTTGAGGTTTTCGCCGACCTGGCCATCCCTCGAGCCGAATCAGCTCGTCGTCGTCGACGCGACGAGGACGCCGAAATCTGCAGCCCGTCGATGGAGGCGACCCGGTCCGCGTGTCGTCGGGACAAGCTGCGATGTGGCACCGACCCCCTGAGCCGATTCCAGCCCGAGCCCTAGACTCGGGACATGCCCCGTCTCGACGCTATCGGTGTGATCGTCTCAGACATGGCTCGCGCCATTGACTTCTACCGTCGGGTTGGTCTTCAGTTCGGTGGGGAATCCACCGACGAGGTCCACGCCGAGGCGACCGGGCCCGGAGGGCTGCGGGTGATGCTCGACACCGAGGCCAGCGTCATGTCGTTCTCCGACTGGCAGCCTCCTACCGGGGGTGGCCCGCGCACGGCTCTCGCCTTTCTCTGCGACGGCCCGGCCGAGGTGGATCGGGTGTATGAGGACCTGGTGACGGCTGGAGGGCACGGGCATCTGCCACCCTTCGACGCTCCGTGGGGCCAGCGTTATGCCACGGTCCACGACCACAACGGCAACGCCGTCGACCTCTTCGCCCCCCTCTAGCCGAAACCCCTCGCCGGCCCGAACTGGCAATATCCCCTCATGCCCCTGATCGACCGGACCCAAGATTGGCCTGACCGGGTCGCCATCGGTGACGACGACGGCACCTACACATACGGTGACCTGCTGTCGGATTCCGAGCGGGGAGCGGCCCTTCTTCTCCGCGGGGAGGCCGATCTCGACGAGGCCCGCGTCGCCTTCATGGTCGAGTCGTCGTATAAGTACGTCCGCATCAAGTGGTCGGTATGGCGTGCCGGTGGCGTGGCAGTTCCGCTGTGTCTCACCCATCCCGCCCCCGAGTTGGAGTACGTGCTCGATACCACCACTCCGACCCTGGCGATTGCGTCGCCCAAGTACGCCGATCTGCTCCGCCCCTTGGCCGAGGCGAGGGGCATCGAGTTCCTCCTGGTCGACGAGGTGGACGCGGCACCCGTGCCCCTGCCTACAGTCGCAACAGATCGGCGGGCGATGATCCTCTTCACCAGCGGCACAACCGGACGCCCCAAAGGGGTGGTCACCACCCACGCCAATATCGAGGCCCAGATCAAGTCGTTGACCGAGGCCTGGGAGTGGGTCGAGGACGACCGCATCCTCCTCACCCTTCCCTTGCACCACATCCACGGGATCGTCAACGTGATCGGATGCGCCCTGTGGAGCGGGGCTCGCTGCGACATGCTCCCCGGGTTCGACGCCGCCCGTGTGATCGACCACTTGGCCGGTGAGGACCTCACCCTCTATATGGCGGTGCCCACCATCTATCACCGTCTCATCGCACACCTGGACCAGGTGTCGGAGGAGGAACGAGAACGACTCAAGCTGGGCACAGGGCGGCTCCGCTTGATGGTCTCGGGCTCGGCCGCCCTCCCCATCCCTGTACTGGAGAGATGGAGGGAGCGCTCCGGCCACACCTTGCTCGAGCGCTACGGAATGACCGAGATCGGGATGGGTCTGTCCAATCCTTACCAAGGTGAGCGCATCCCGGGCTCAGTGGGGACACCTCTACCCGGTGTCGAGGTCCGCCTGGTCGACGAGGACGGTGGGGTGGTCCCCGAGGGAGAGCCCGGTGAGATCCAGGTGAAAGGCCCTACCGTCTTCCTCGAGTACTGGGAACGCCCTGAGGACACCGCGGCTGCCTTCACCGGCGATGGCTGGTTTCGTACCGGCGATACCGCGGTCATCGAAGCCGGCCGCTATCGCATTCTGGGGCGGTCCTCGGTCGACATCCTCAAGTCAGGAGGAGAGAAGATCTCGGCCCTCGAGATCGAGGATGTGCTCCTGCGACACGAGGCGATCAGCGAAGCCGCCGTAGTCGGGATCGACGATCCCGAATGGGGACAGCGGGTCGTGGCGGTCTTGGTGACCAGGCAACCGGTCGACGCCGGGGAGCTCAAACAATGGGCTCGGGGGATCCTCGCCCCGCACAAAGTGCCCAAGGACTTCTACTTCACCGATGCCATTCCCCGCAACGCGTTGGGCAAGACGATGAAGCCCGAAGTGGTGCAGTACGTGACCGAGCAGACCTGAGGTCGTCGGGCCCAACTGCAGATCAACCCTCCGCCCTGCGGTTGGCCTCGACGACATAGCCCATGTCCTGTGACCCGAAGCCACGCTGGATCAGATCCTCCATCAGCTCCAGCGTCCGCTCCAGTTGGGCCGAAGGCGCGCCGGTCTTCCTGGCCTGATCCAGGGCGAGGACGAGGTCCTTTCGGGCGAGGTCGACAGTGAACGACACCGGTGCCCGATCCGGGTGGAGGTACTGCTCCCGGCGGTAAGTGAGCATCGGGGCTCCTGCCGCTCCCCGGGCCAGCACATCGAGGGTGGTCTCTGGCTCAACTCCGGCCTTTTCGGCCAATGCCACCGCCTCGCCCACGGCCTGGTTCAGACCGTAGAGCACCGAATTGACCGCCAGCTTGAGGACGGCGGCGGCGCCGGTGGGACCGACGTGAACCGGGCTACCGACGACCCTGAGGATGGGCTCGACCCGTTCGTAGACCTCGGGGGCGCCACCCACCATCACCAAGAGCGACGCCGCCTCAGCGGCCGCGGTCGCTCCCGAAACCGGGGCATCCACCATCGTGGCTCCTCTGCCCTCGACAAGTGCTCGAACCCGTTCGAAGGCGTCCGGGCCCGAGGTGCCCATGTCGATCGCCAAGGTTCCGGCACCGATACCCTCGGCCAGGCCGCCCGGCGACTCATAGACCTCGGTCAGGGCTTCGCCATCGGCCAGCATCGTGATGAGGACCTCATTGGCCGCCGCCATATCCGACAGGCTCTCCGTCACCGCACCACCGTTCTCGGCCACCCACTCCTCGGCCACCGACGCGGTCCGGTTCCACACCTGGACCTCGAGACCGGCCGCGGCGAGGTTCCGGGCGATGCGTGAGCCCATGCGGCCCAGGCCGACGAATCCGATGCTGGCGGCAGGTTGAGCGGTCATGTTCGGTCCCGGAGGTGTTGATGAAGCCGTGCCATTGTCGTCGCTGAGTATGCACGACATCGCCCTGCACGGTCGATGAGAAGCGAGTAGTGCTGGGTGGTTCCCTCAGCCCTGGTCCCACCTGGCCCGGAGAATGGTCTCGGACGGTTTGCCCTGTGGCGTGTAGCCCAGGTCGTGTTCAGTCTCCGAGTCTTCCTCAAACCACATCCACCAGTGAAAGCCCCCAAACCAGTCCTCACCCTCGACGGCGGAGAGCATCGCCAACAGGGCGGCCTCCTGCTCCTCGTCGGAG
Organism: uncultured Acidimicrobiaceae bacterium; assembly: GCA_964600055.1. Classification (GTDB taxonomy): domain Bacteria; phylum Actinomycetota; class Acidimicrobiia; order Spongiisociales; family ZC4RG35; genus JARDZU01. The sequence continues at coordinate 3,528 of CAZRID010000151.1, read as the reverse complement.
ACGTTCGTTGAAAGTTCGGGATTGAACGGCGCCGTGACCGCTCCCTCCTGACTCGGGTATCCCACTTCGGTGAAGACGATCGAGCGATCCGAGGCCCGGGCAAGCGCGGCCAGGTCTTCGACGATCTGATCCCAGGATCCGGTCAGCTGATCCACGTCACTCGTCGGTTCGTCGGCCAACGGGAAGTATGCATCGATCCCGATGATGTCGAGCGCATCCCAGAACTCAACGTCCTGGTATTCGTCGTGATTGGCGGCGTAAGTCACGGCCCCCGCATAAACCTCGCGCACCTGCCCGATCAGACTTCGCCACTCATCGGTGTCAGATGAGGTCCCTGCGAGCTCGGTACCGACCACGAACTGGGACACCCCGTGTTGCTCGGCGAGTCGGGCATAGGCGACGATGAACTCGCCATACGACTCGAACCATTGCTCATGATCGGTCGGATCGATCCGGGAACGGCTTCCACCGTCGGTCACATCGACATGCGGTTTGAGCATCACCTCGAGGCCGAGCTCTCGAGCCTCAGAGATGGCAGCGATCAACGCTTCGTCGGTAGAGGTCCTGCCGGGTCGCTCGGCGTACAGCACAGAGCTCTCGGGCGCGGTCTGGTACCAGGTGGGGACGAGAGTCACCCACTCCGCACCGGTGGCGGCGAGGTCGGACAGGGTGTCGGTGAAGACGGGATCGCCATATTCAGAGTCATCCCAGATCGGGGCCGCGAAGCCCTCCTGGTCCAAATCGACCACAACAACACGCGGTGGGCTGGTGACGGTCGTCGCTGGCGCAGGCACTGTGGAAGCGACCGTCACCGACGACGTCGAAGCCGAAGCCGGCTGACCACCCTGGGTGGTCGTGCTGGTACCTGCAGTCCCGCAGGCCGAGATTATGGTCAGGACCAGGCCAACGGTAACCGTGCGGCCCAAAAAAGGTAACCAGACGTTCACGTTTCTGACCTTGACTGCAAGTCACAGACCGGTGTTAGCATGCCACTGGGAGCGGTAAGGCGCCACATCGAGTGGTGGGGAAAGCGGATCGGGCGGTCCGGAGCAGGGAGGTTGGTCGTGCGCGTCGGCGTAGTCGGCACTGGATATTGGGGTTCGAAGCATGTCAGGGTGCTTTCGTCATTGCCGGAGGTCGAATCGGTAATTGTCATTGAGCCGGACCGGTCACGGCGCGATGCCATGACCTCGAGGTTTGCAGATAGGGGTTTTCCGGATCTCTCGTCCGCACTCTCCAGCGTCGATGCGGTGGTGGTGGCTGTGCCGCCAAAGCTCCACCGTGAAGTTGCTGCCGAGGCCATTGCGGCAGGAAAGCACGTTCTGGTTGAAAAGCCGTTGGCGACCACGACCTCAGATGCCCGCTTCCTGGTCGAGCAGGCCGCTCAGGCAGGGGTGGCCCTCATGGTCGGCCACACCTTCGAGTACAGCGGTGCCATCAACGAGCTCCGTCAGCGGATCGTCCGTGGTGACCTCGGTGACGTGCAGTACATCGACGCCGCCTGGCTCAACCTGGGGCTCTATCAAGACGACGTGAACGTGCTGTGGGACCTCGCACCTCACGGCATCTCGATCTGCAACTACCTCCTCGGAGGTCAGCCGACCAGGGTGGGGGCGTGGGGCTCGAGCCATGGCAACGGCGGCGCCCGCGAAGACGTGGCGATGCTCCAGCTCCAATACGACCATCCTCGGGTCACCGCCTACATCAGGGTCTCTTGGCTCGACCCGGCCAAGGTGCGCAGGGTCACAGTGGTGGGAACCAGGCGGATGGCGGTCTTCAACGATCTGGCGCATGCCGAGCCGCTGCGCATCTACGACCGCGGGATCGACACCAACACCGAGTCGGACTATGCCGCATCCACCCTGACCTACCGCTATGGCGAGATCGTCTCTCCATACATCGACCCTTCTGAGCCGCTAACCCTCGAGCTGCGCCATTTTCTGGAGTGCATCGGCACCGGCGTCACACCGCGCAGCCATGGTGAGAGTGGCCTGGCGGTGGTCGCAGCATTGGAGGCCGCTGACCGGGCGATAGCAACCCGAAGCCTGGTCGACGTTCCCGGCGTCGTTTCGCTGATACCTGCGCTCGACGGTCACGATGCCATCGACCAGATCGCCGAGGAGATGGTCGGATGATCGTTCCTTTCCTCGATCTGGAGAGCATGCACGAGGAGGTGGCCGACGAGCTGTACAAGGCGTGGGCCAACGTGCTCGAAACCTCCTCCTTCATCGGGGGCCCTTTTGTCGAAGCGTTCGAGTGGCAATGGGCCGAGTACTGCGAGGTGGGCCATGCCGTGGGTGTGGCCAACGGAACCGACGCGCTGCGCTTGACGTTGGCCGCCCTCGGCATCGGTCCCGGCGACGAGGTCATCGTTCCGACCAACACCTTCATCGCCACCGCCGCGGCGGCTGCTGAGGTTGGCGCCACCCCGGTGTTCGTGGATGTGGACCCAAAGACCTTGCTCATGACCCCAGAGCATCTGGCGGCTGCGATCACCCCTCGCACCACCGCCGTCGTCCCGGTCCATCTCTATGGCCAGCCGGTTGATATGCCGGGCATCCTGTCCGTGGCGGAGAAGGCAGGCATCGCCGTCGTCGAGGATGCAGCCCAGGCACATGGCGCTCGTTGGAACGGGCGACGGGTCGGATCGTTCGGACACGCGGCGTGCTTCAGCTTCTACCCGGGCAAGAACCTGGGGGCGCTGGGCGACGGTGGGGCCGTTGTCACCAACGACGCCTCGCTGGCCGAACGAATCAGGCAGCTGAGCAATCACGGTAGAGGCTCCGACAAGTATCACCACGATGTCGTCGGCGCCAACAGCCGACTCGATGGGCTGCAGGCCGCCATGCTCACGGTCAAGACGGAGCATCTGGACGTATGGAACGAGGCTCGCCGGGAGGCGGCAGCCACCTACCATCGTCTGCTGACCGGGCTCCCCGTCATCCTGACCCACCAGCCGCCGGAGGCCGAATCGGTCCATCACCTCTATGTCATACGAGCCGATGCCCGAGACAGCCTGCAGAAGTCGCTGGAGGAGGCCGGCATCGGGGTGGGTCTGCACTATCCGATTCCTTGTCACCTTCAGCCCGCGTTTGGCCATCTTCCGTCTGTCTCTCTACCGGTGGCCGAGGAGGCCGCTGGGCATCTCCTCTCCCTGCCGATGTTCCCCCATATCACCGACTTGCAGATCAGCGCCGCAGTGGCCGCCATCGAGCAGCATTTCCGTGACCCCAGGGATCCATCACAGTGAGCCTCGAGGAGAGGACCGGGCCTGCAAAGCCGACTCCCCAACACGGGATCCGCATCTACGAATTGGCCAGACGTCTCGGGATTCCCTCGTCCGATGTCCTGAGAAGGGCCCGAGCGATCGACATCGAGGTCAACACAGTGCTCCAGAACCTCGATCGAGACGGAGTGGGCAGGGTCCTCAACGACTATCAGCATCCGACCACCGAAGCCAACGGTGCGATCCCCGATCCGGATCTCGTGAGCCAGCTCATGTCCGACCTCGGTGCAACAGCAACTACC
>CAZRID010000150.1:0-7659 GCA_964600055.1 uncultured Acidimicrobiaceae bacterium | reverse complement strand
ACTCCGGTGGGCTCGGGGTCCTTGCCGGTGACCATCTCAAGGCGGCCAGCGACCGGCGACTGCCACTGGTCGGGGTCGGTCTCTTCTATCGCCACGGATACTTCACCCAGGACATAGCTGATGGACGACAGACCGAGACCTATCCCTTGGTGACCCCCGACGGCATCGGCGCCGTCGACACCGGGATCATCGTGGACATAACCCTCCCCGGTCGCGAGGTGAAGGCCCGGGTCTGGCGGATGGACATCGGGCGAATTCCTCTCCTCCTTCTCGACACCAATCTCGAAGCCAACAGCGGAGAGGATCGTGACATCTGTGACTGTCTCTATGGGGGCGACCGCAGACATCGTCTCGATCAGGAAATGGTGCTCGGGATCGGAGGCGCTCGAGCCCTGGCCGCCCTCGGTTGGGCGATCCCGGTGCATCATCTCAACGAGGGGCATGCCGGATTCATCGCCCTAGAGCTCATCGACCGGGTCATCGAGCACAGCGACCTCGCCGCCGCCATCGATCGGGTTCGACCGGGCCTGGTGTTCACCACCCACACCCCGGTCCCGGCAGGGATAGACCGTTTCGACCGGGATCTGATCGCCCCCTATCTCGAGTTGTGGTCCCAAACCTGGGGAGTGGCGGTCGACGACCTCTGGGCCCTGGGACAAGACCCCGACGACGGGGCGCAGTTCAACATGGCCGCTCTCACCCTGCGCCTATCCAGTGCGGCCAACGGGGTGTCCAGGTTGCACGGTGATGTCAGTCGCAACCTCTTCGCCGGGGTCGGCATCGGGGAGCAAATCGGATCGATCACCAATGGGGTCCATGCCCGGACCTGGGTCGCCGCAGAGACGCAGAGCCTGTTCGACGAGGTGCTCGGCCCCACCTGGTCGGAAGGCGACCCCGAGGCCTGGGACCGGGTGTCATCCATCGACGACACTCGTCTCGGCCAGGTGCGGCGCAATGCGTCGAAGCGGCTGGGCGACCTGGTCTCGGCCACGACGGGCAAGTCGCTCGACCCTGAAGCCCTCATCGTTGGGTTCGCTCGTCGCTTCGCTCCCTACAAGCGGGCAACCTTGCTCCTCCACGACCCCGACCGGCTCCGCCGGTTTCTCGAAGACGATGCTCGACCGGTGCATTTCGTGTTCGCCGGCAAGGCCCATCCCCAGGACGAGATGGGCAAGGACCTGGTCGCTGAGATCGTCGGCTATTCGGACTCACCCGCCTCCAACGCCCGGGTCACCTTCATCCCCGGCTATGACATGGACGTGGCCCGAGCCCTGGTCGAAGGGTGTGACGTCTGGCTCAACAACCCGATCCGACCCCGGGAAGCGTCAGGGACCAGTGGGGAGAAGGCGGCGCTCAACGGAGGTCTGAACTGCTCGATACTCGACGGGTGGTGGGCGGAGATGTATGACGGGGCCAACGGGTGGGCGATCACCGCCAGCGAGGAGACCGACCCCGAACTCCGGGACCAGCAGGAAGCGTCGTCGCTGTTCGACATCATCAACTCGATCCTCGACGAGTACCACCGTGATCGACCGGCCTTCCAGGACCGGATCCGACACGCCTGGCGCAACCTGGGCCCGAGGGTGACCGCCGCCCGCATGCTGGCCGACTATGTAGACCAGGTCTATCGGCCGGCGCTGGAGCGGCAAACGCCATAGATCCCTTGATGCAGTCACAACGCAGCAATAGTGCGACTACATGGACATCGGAATCAGAGAGCTCAAGAAGAACCTCCCATTACGTCGAGCGCGCCGCCAGGGGTGAACAGGTGCGCGTCACCCTTCGTGGAAAGCCGATGGCCCCCCTCGGCCCTCTTCCCGGACGGAACCGCCTCGAAGACGGAATCGCCAAAGGTTGATCACCCCCGGTGAGGAGCGTGCGCCATCGCCAGTCGAGAGAATCCCGGCCAAGCGGTCCATCTCGACAGCCCTGGGCGAAGACCGGGGAGCATGACCCTCTACGTCGACACGAGTGCCCTTCTGAAGCGACAGCTGTCGGAAGAAGACAGTCCTCTCTTTGACGACTACCTGATGAACGATCCGGTGTGGATCTCAGGTAGGCAAACCGAGGTGGAGGTAGGAAGAAACCTGACCCGTCTCCTCGACGACCGAGCCTTGATCTTCGCTCAGCAAGCTTTTCGAGACGACTGGGAGCGGACAAATGTCGTGGAGCTGGACGCGACGGTATGTGGGATCGCGGCGGACATCGCCGAAATCACACAGGCGCGCACCCTTGACGCCCTTCACCAGCCGCGGGCACAACCGGTCGGCGGTGGCAATCTGCCTTCTCCGACGGCCGACATCCGCCAGGCCCGGGTGGCACGCGACCTGGGCTGAACCGTCATCGGTATCTGACCGGCTCAAACCGGAAGGTGTCGGCGGAACCACCCGGAAGCGAGGTGCGCCACGACGTCCAGAGTTCCGGGTTCCTCGAAGAGATGGGTCGCCCCGGGCACGATCTCCAGAGCCGACTCCGCCTCGAGACGGGTCCGGGCGGCCTGGTTCATTTCGAGCACCGATGCATCCCGGCCTCCGACGATCAGCAAGGTCGGCGCTCGGACCAAGGGCAGTTCCTCACCGGCCAAATCGGGTCGACCGCCCCGGGATACGACGGCACCGACCTCATCAGGTCTCCGCGCCGCGGCTACGAGTGCCGCCGCCGCACCGGTCGACGCCCCGAACAGCCCGATGGGAGCGTCGTCGGTCTTTCGAACCCAGTCGATGATGCGGGTCAACCGATCGCCGAGAAGCTCGATGTCGAAGCGATGCTCACCGGTCCTGAGATCCACCTTGTCCTCATCGGGGGTGAGCAGATCGAGGAGCAGGGTCTGGAACCCGTCCTCTTGAAGGACCTCGGCGACATGCCGATTGCGGCTGCTGTGTCTGCTGCTCCCACTGCCGTGGGAGAAGATGACGATCCCATGCTTCGCCTCACCGGGCCCGCCGAGAGTCGCCTGAAGCGTCCGCCCGTGCTCCAACTCGATGCTGATCTCGCGATTCACATGACCTCCCTCGGGTGACTATCCACCGCGCACCTGATCGTTCGTCGAGGCCGAGGACGCAGCCAGCGGCGTCGAGGGCCGGCGAGACCGCGCGGCTATTTGTGCGACGGGCCACTAGCGAGCGACGATCCCTCAGGTCAGTCGTCGCTTTCGTCACCACCCTGCCCACCCTGCTCGACATCGAACCCCATCAGTTCGGCAAGGTGGATGAACTGCTCGGTCAGCTCTTCTCGTTCCGGTGAGTTGTCCAGGTCGCCAACGGCCTCGAATGCCCGCTCCAACTCTCGTGTGAGCTCATCACGGTCGCCGTTCGCCCACTCCTTCATCACACGGTCGAGCCGATCGTCGACCCTTTCAACGTCCTTGGGCTTGAACTGTGGTGGCTGCAAGGTGGCGAGGAGAGTCTCGATCTCGAAGGCCACACTCTCCGCTGTGTCGACCAGGGTCGTAGTGGTGGTCGGGATCGTTGTCGTCGTGGTGGGGACAGTGGTGGTCGTTGTCGGGACAGTGGTCGTTGTCGACACCGTGGTCGTTGTCTCGGCAACGGGCAGCGCCCCACGAGCATCATCGGAGTCGGCCGGGTCCCGGTTGTTGGACATGGCGGCACCAGCCAAGGCGAGAACCCCGAGCAGTATCGCCACCAGCGACCAGCGAGTCCGTCGGCTCACAGGCTCCGCGTGTCGAGATGGTGGGGGGACGGGCGAAGCGGTCGTCGCGGCGGTGACGACCGTCGGCTCCTCCGAACCTCCGTTTTCGCGCGCCGATCTCGGCCCAGACGTCGAGATCGGCGCGCGAGAAGAGGTGGGAAGGCCCAGCACCAGAGTGGCCGATCCCATCAGGGCGGCGGCGAAGACACCGGCGGTGGTTGGGCGTTGAGCTGGGTCCTTCGACATGGCCCGGGCCACTTCTGCCGCCATCTGATCGGGAGCCACCCCACTGAGGCTTGGAGGTTCCGTGCTTCGGACCGCCTCGAGAATGGCAGCCGGGGTCTCCGCGGTGAACGGGGGCCGTCCCATCAACAACTCGTAGGTGACGGCGCCGAGTGAGTAGATGTCGGACGCGGGGGTCGCCGCGTGACCTTCAAGGATCTCCGGTGCCAAATAGGAGATCGTCCCCACCAGCTCACCAGTGGCGGTGACGGTGGTCGGGTCATCAAGCGTCCTGGCGATCCCGAAGTCGGCGAGTCGAACCCGGCCCTCGGGGTCGAGGATCAGGTTGGCGGGTTTGATATCACGATGGACAACACCCAGGGCATGTGCGTGATCGAGGGCACTACCCACCTGGGAGACGATGTCGACGACGACGGTCGGAGCGAAAGGCCCGGTCGCGGCGAGTTTGGCGGCGAGGGTGGCGCCCTCGATCAGCTCGAGGACGATGTAGGGCCCATCCTCGTCTTCCCCGGTGTCGAAAACGGTGACGATCCCGGGATGATTGAGGCTGGCTGCTGCCTGGGCCTCTCGTTTGAACCTCTCCGCCGACCCCGGGTCGGTGGCCAGATGTGGGAGAAGGCGCTTTATCGCCACCGGGCGGCCGAGCAGCGTGTCCCTGGCGATCCACACCGTGGCCATGCCGCCGGTCCCGATCTGCTCGGTGAGCTCGTACCGATCAGCGATCACGTGGTCAGGTTAAGTAGGTGCCCGGAATAGGAGACAGGAAATCGACCGGCTTGATCAAAAGGAAGCGGGGGCGACCGATTCGGTCGCCCCCGCTCCATCGCTCCGGGTTTGTGATTAGGGAGAGCAGTAGTTACTTGTTCTGACCCGGAGCAGACCCTGAATTCCCGGGAGAGCCCGATTTGCCGGCATCATCGGGCTTGCCGGAATGATCGGGCTTCCCGTTGCCGTTGCCGTTTTGGGTTTCGACGATCGAGGTTTCCTCACCACCGTCGTCCTCGTGCTTGTCCTTATTGCCGTGCTCGCACGCGGCTTCGGCGGTGGCGAAGCCGATCGTGCCGGTGTCACCCGCTGCCACCCCCTCGAAGTCGGGATCCTCGCCCGCCTTGACCTGTTGGTCGCCCTTGCCCAGGTCCGACTGAGCCAGATGACGCACCACACAGCCGCGACCCTTGCCCTCATAAAGACTGTTGAACAGCTTCATGAACATGCCGTGGTTGACCTGGCCGTTGGGGCCGGACACATCGCCGCCACTCAGCCCACACTCACCGGCGGCGCCGCTGTATTCGATGGGAGTCTCGGCAGCCTCGAGATCGTCTGCCACTTCATCCTCGAGACGGTTGCGGAAGGAGACGACTCCGCCCTCGTCTTCTAGGTTGTCCACCGGGACCACACCCTGATCGGAGGTCTCGCCGTATGTGGCCGTCAGCGGGCCGTTCTCCAGCGTGCATTCGTAAACATCGTCGAGTGCGGAGAGGTTCCAGAGGAAGATGCGATGGATCAGGTCATAGCCAAAGTTGAACAGGGTGTCTGCCAGGTCCTCGGTCTCGGTGACGTCTTCCTCATCGGTCTGAGCCCAGGCCACGCCGGAGCCGACCAGGAGCCCGACAAGGACCAGAACCGTGATTCCCGATCTTCTGAATCTTCGCATTGCAGTCCCTCCAAATGGGCCCTCCCCCGCCTTCAGCTTCGTAATCGCTCGGCTGGCGGTTTGGGTTACGCAGCCGGTCCTCAGGTAAGTCTCGGCAAGTGGTCGAATACCTGGATCACCATCTGCAACCCCTAACCATCGAAACCATCAGGAGACCGACGATGAGTGACCAGCAGCACAATCACGTGGACGAGCCGACCAATGAGCAGCTTCGAATGATGAGCCGTCGCTCGGCCCTCAGGTTGCTTGGTGGGGCCGGTCTGGTTGTGATCGCCGCCTGTGCCACCGATGGAGTGGTGAGCACAACCGCCGGAGCAGCATCAGGGTCGACATCAACGGCTGGCTCCGCAAGCACGACCGCCAGTGGGGCCGGCATCACGACCACCACGTTCGGCGGCGCCGGAAGTTGTGCCCTGATCCCGGAGGAAACCGCGGGCCCCTACCCGCTCGACCTGTCGGGTAGCGAAGAGTTCTTCCGAAGCGAGATCGCCGAGGACCACGCAGGGGTTCCACTCACCCTCACTCTGTCACTCGTCGATGTCGACTCGGGATGTGCCCCCATCTCCGGGGCCCGGGTCGATGTCTGGCATTGCGATGCCGACGGGGTCTACTCCGGTTACAGCCAGCCCGGCAACGACACGGTTGGGGAGACGTTCTGCCGTGGCATCCAACTTTCCAACGCCAATGGCCAGGTGACCTTCCAGACGATCTACCCGGGCTGGTATCAGGGACGGATCACCCATGTCCATTTTCAGGTGTTCCTTGAATCGGGTGCCGTCGCCACTTCCCAGATCGCCTTCCCTGAGGAGATCACGGCTGCGGTCTATGCAGTGGAGCCGTATGCGGCGAAAGGGCCGAACACCTCGGTTACCGGCTTCTCCGAGGACAACGTGTTCAGCGACGGCACCCAGTACCAACTCGCCAGCCTCACCGGTGGCGCCGATGCCCGCTACATCGCGACCCTGCTGGTCGGCATCGCGGTCTGACCCAGACATCGCGCTATGCCGAGCGAGCCGGGGTCGGGACCAGGCTTCGACTGTTACCGACTCTTGAGGAGGAGGAGGCTTACACACCACCCAATCCGACCCCTGAGCTCGCTCAAGCTGGAGCAGACACACTGCTCGCCCCCACGGGGACCGGGGCCGATCGGGAGCCAGGCAACCGATTCCGTGAGCACCGGCAAGGTAGGAATCTCAATGTTTCGGGCAGGTCAACAAGCAATCACATCTCTGTTTCGACGCTGGTTACCCATCCGTCTGGCGTCGGCACCGGTCCCATCGTCGGCCGACAGGTGTTCTGCCTCCAATCGACCAGCGAGCCGCATGGGGGGAATTCCTCATGCGAACACTCAGAGTGGTCGGTTAGGCTCCGTCGAGGGGGGACCTGATCTGGGGTGCTTCTGTGGAGGAACGGGCATTTGGAATGAGACGGTTGACAGCCGGAGCGCTGACCCTCACCCTTGTCGTGACTCTTCTCCTGATTCAGGTGACGACTGCGCCTCCCGCGGCCGCGGCTGCGATCTCGGTTGCGCCCGGTTCAGGGCAACCCGGCACAGGGGCGAGGGTCGAAGGCAGTGCCTTTCTGCCCCTGGTCAACGTCGACCTTTGTTGGGATAGCGACAACTGCTCCGACCTGGGCTCGGTTAGTCCCGATGCGCTTGGAAACTTCAGCGTCGGCGTCAGCATCCCTGGCGCCGCCGCAACCGGTACCCACAGCATCAACGCCTGTCAGGTCGGTCTGGGTTGCACCTCGACCACCTTCGAAGTGTTGAGCACTCCGGAGACCTCGACGACGATCCCGGAGACGACCACCACGTCGGTTCCCACCACCTCAACGAGTCAGCCCCAAACAACCTCGACCGCCCTGGCGACAACCACCACACCACCCGGGCCACCCACGACCCGCCCCGGGCCGACCACCACAACCACGAGACCCACGACCACAACCACGTCGCCACCACCCACGGTGACCACCACGACGGTGCCCGGTCAGGGTGGGTCGAGCGGCTCGACCAGTACCACCGACGGGTTCGGGTTCACGACCGAGACCACTCTGCCGCTTCCCGAGGCGTCAGCGGCTCCCTTCTCCCTCGACGTCAAGACGCTCATCGCCCA
>CAZRID010000149.1:0-7687 GCA_964600055.1 uncultured Acidimicrobiaceae bacterium | reverse complement strand
ATCTGGGCAGTAACGGGTGTTGGCCGGCGGATTGCATCCTTGTGTGATGCCGGCAGCCGCCAGCTTGTTGATCGCCAGCTCGAAGACCGAGCCATCGTCGTCGTCGAAAGCGTCAGCCGCCGGCGGGAGCTTCAGGGCCCGGGCCAGGAACGCCGCCATCTGGCCTCGAGTGACGTCGCCCGAAGGGCAGAACCGGTCGTTGCCGGGTGGATTGCATCCCTTCGTGATGCCTTCTGCCGCGATCGCCTCGATCGCCCCCTCGGCGAAGTGGCCGTCGTCATCGACGAAGGTGCCGCCAGGACGAAGCCGGGCATTGAACGAGACCACAGCCGAATCGGACAGCCCGTCATCGTCGACCACGGTGAGGGTCGCCTGGTAGGTGCCGGGCACTGATGGGGTCCAAGTGGTGTCGTCTGCCTTGACAACAGACCCGTCGGGCAGCTTCCAGGACGAGGTGATGATGTCGCCCACCGGATCGTGCGACTGCGAGCCGCTCAGCTGCACCGTCACCGGGAGGATGCCGTCTGATGGTGACGCGGTGGCGACGGCCACTGGCGCCGTCGCCAGCTGAGCAGCCGAACCGGCATTGAGTCTTCCTCCGGATGACACCCTCCCTGCAAGACTCGATTTTGCATCGACCGACTCGAGCACCACGACCTCGATGGCGGCGGGGCCCAGGTCGGATCTCAATGATTGGATGAGGGCAACCACACCTGTCACATAGGGGGCGGCGAATGAGGTCCCAGACCCAATAGCCCAGCCATTCGGAGGCAAACCGCCGATGACATCCTCGCCCGGAGCAACGAGGTCAACAGTGGTCATGCCAAAGTTCGAGAATGTCGCCAGAGCATCGTTGTGGTCGCTGGCGGCCACCGAGATCAGCCCATCGATGTCAAAGTTGGCCGGGTAGAAGGGAAGCAGATCGTTGTTCCGACTCTGGTTCCCGGCCGCAGCAACGACCACGGTCCCACTATCGATGAGGTCCTGGATTGCACCCTCGAGGGCACCCGAAGCGGAGAGGTTGCCTCCGAACGAGAGATTGGCTACGTCGGCGCCGGTGGCCATGGCGTAGTCCAACCCGGTGAGAATCGCGGACAACGGACAACCATTGTCATCGCACACCCGGACCGGCATCACGGTTGATCCGGGAGCAACACCGGCCATACCCACACCATTGACGCTCGCCACGGCTGTCGTCGCCACGAAGGTCCCGTGACCGTTCGAGTCGCCGGGATCGGCATCACCATCCAAAGCGTCCCATCCTCGGACGTCGTCGACGTAGCCATTCCCGTCGTCATCGATGCCGTTGCCACCGACCTCGTCGGTGTTGGCCCACAGGTTCGGGCTCAGGTCGGGATGGGCAAAGGCGACTCCGGTGTCGAGCACCGCGATGACCACGCCAGGGTCCCCGGTCGTGATCTCCCAGGCGGCCCGGATGTCGATGTCGGCACCCGAGGTTCCCCCGGTCTGCCCGGTGTTCTCCAGTGACCACTGCTGAGGGAACAACGGCTCGTCGGCCAGCTGGTATTGGTAGTTCGGTTCGACATCGAAACCGGTGACCGAGGCGATCTGCTCGGCGTCGTCGCCATCCGGAAGGTCGCCTGTCGCCGACTCGGACACCAGGGTCCAGCCGAATCCGACCTCGCCCACCACGGTCAACCCGGCTTCCGCCGCCTCCTCGGGTGAAGCCTCGACGATGAACTCCCCCGGCGTGACTGGAAGGTCGCCAGGGTCAGCGGCGACCGGCTGAGGTTCTGCTGACTCGGCCGTGGCCGCCGGGCCCACAGCCGCTACCAGTGCCAGCAGCAGCGTGCTCGCCAGTCGATGCTTCAATCCAACCTCTTACCCATATGACTACTTCAGTCTTCTCGCCGAAGTCCCGTAGCTGCTTTGTCCGCTTCGACGTTGCTGCGCTCCCTGAAGTGATGACGTCACGTCACACGTCGTTCAGGTCAGTAGCGCCCCTCGGAGGGGGCGCTACTGACCTGATATCCGGACGCCCGAGCCGTCTCGGCTGCTTCAGAGTCTCCTGTTAGTTCCCGTCGGGATCACCGCCTGCGTCTTCACCCACTATCGCCGCGGACACCGAGCCACCGGCGACGAAGGTGACCGTCAAATGGTTGCGGTTGAAGAAAAAGGTTGCATTCCCATCCTGGCCAACTGTCTGCGACACGGTGTGCTCTCCCGCCGTGATCGGCACCGTGACGGTGTAGGACAGACTCACCTGATCTCCGGGGGTGGTTGTGGCCTGCACCTCAGTCGCTGCTTGGTGGGACTCGACTGTCGAGCCGTCCACAAATGGCCTCAGTCTGTAGATCGCAGCCGGGCCGAGGTTGTTCAAGAATGTGGTCCCGCTGATGACGAGCACCCCATCAACCGGAACATTGATGTCAACGCTGTTGATCTCGGCGGCCGGGCCGGCGTTAACGGTGGTGCCATCGGTGCCGGCATCGGTGCTCGCCGACACCAACGACGAGATCTCCGTGCTGTCGAGCCCATCCAGGGTGGCCGCGTCGACCACGTTGTTCTCGGCGAGACGCTTCATGAACGTCGCCATCTGGCCCCGTGTGACATTGTCGTCCGGGCAGTAGTTGGTGTTGGCCGGCGGGTTACATCCCACCGTGATGTTGTTGTCCTTCATCCAGCTGATGCCGGTGTGGAAAAGGTGGCTGTCCGGCACATCGTTGAATTGATGCGACGCGATCACCGCCGTCGGTAAGAGAAGAGCCCCGGTAACGAGCAGGGCTACGAACGTGGACTTACGCATGAGCGTGGACCCTCCTTTGGTCTTGGCGACACCCTACCGAACTGGACAAGGGCCATATGAAGATCTACTGGTCGGCGATGCCGACCGCCGAATGTACCGCGACGATGCTGGCGTTGTGACGAGCGAACGTGTTGGCACCCGACGTCGAGCCGCAGAGAAACAGGGTGTGACTGCTTGCGGTCGTGGACTTTGCGATGGTGACGCTGAGCTGCCGGTTGCCGTCCTGTAAGCCACCACTGCCGGCGAAAAAGGACGCCGACGCCGGGATTGCGTTAGTGGCCAGGTTGCACGATGAATTGTCGTATTGGAGCCAGACCCGCCCTTCGAAGCTGAAGTCCGCTCCGATCCCGACGCTGTAGGTGATTGCGAGAATCCCATCGGAGAGTGGTGCCACCGGCAAGGAGAGAAGATTGGTGCCCGCAGTCCCGCTGCCCGTTACCTCCTGCACCCCGTCGGTGAAGACGTCCAGCGAAGTACCCCAGACCGGTGACTGGAAGACCGAGGGCGCCCTGTCCGCGCAGTGTCAACGCATCGACCACCGTGTTCTCGGCGAGACGTTTCATGAACGCCGCCATCTGGCCTCGGGTCACATTGTCGTCCGGGCAGAACTCGGTGTTGGCGGGTGGATTGCACCCCACCGTGATGTCGTTGTCCTTCATCCAATCGATGGCGTTGTGGAACGTGTGACTGTTCGGCACATCGTTGAATTGATGTGAGGCAAAAACGGCCAGCGGCACGAGCATGGCTCCCACCACCAACAGCGCGACAAACGACGTCTTCCGCATGACTGGGCGTCCTTGGGGTCTCCAGCGGAGAATGTCGTCGCTTCAGATGCCCGACTGAAGGTCCGTCGGCGAACTGCGCCGAGTTGCCAAAAGGACCCCTATTCCGAGCGCGGCTCCTATCGCGTTGGAGACCAGGTCAAGGGCGTTGTTGCCGTAGTCGCCGACGTTGACCATGCCCCCGCCGATGGTCGAGCCGATGAACTCGGCGATCTCGACCACCGCCCCGCCTCCCATCGTCACCAGGAAGGTGAACAGCACCAGCCCCCCGAAGTGATAGCCCTCCCCGGCGAGTCGGGTCATCGCCTGCCAGGCAACGAAGAACATGACGAAGGCCGCCGCGGCATGGAAGAACTTGTCGTACGGAATCCGTCCCAGGAAAGGAGCGACGTACAGCGGCTGGCCTTCGACCAGGATCACCCCGCCGATCATGTTGCCCAGACCCACGAGCGAGATGCCCCAGAGCACGGGGACCGAGAACCTCGCCCAGCGGTGGACGAGCCCGAAGACGACGAATAACAGGATGTTGATCCCCGCGTACAGGCCGGTCAAAGGACTGTCGACCGCCTGGCCGTAGGCGTAGAACGCCACCATGTAGACAGTGGTGAAGACGAGGACCCAACGCATCAGGAGCAGGCTGGCAGCAGGCCATGAGACGAGGCAACTATCAAATGACCGTCAACCCCGATAACGTCCCGGCGCCTTTATCAACGTTTTAACGACGATCCTGAAACGATGGAGTGTTTGTGTCCAATTCGAAAAGGAGATTGATCAACGTGGCCTCGAAGAAGTATCTGGCTGCGACCGTCGCCCTGTTGGCGATCATGGTGTTGGCACCTGTCGCCTCCGCCCAAACCGACGAGGAGCCTGCTCCTCCCGCGCCAACCCAGCTGACTGTCACTACACCCTTCCCCTCAGTCGTAGTCGTACCCGGGGATCAGGTGAGCTTCCAGCTGTCAGTTGGGGCGCCGACCTTGGTCGACGTCGCCCTGCTGGCGGAAGGTGTGCCTGAGGGGTGGACAGCAGCGTTTCGCGGCGGCGGATTCGAGGTTGACTCGGTGACCGCCGGGCCGGGGCTGGCGCCGGAGGTCTCCTTCGATGTCACGATCCCGGCCGATGCCGCCGAAGAGTCCTTTGACCTGGCCGTGACCGCCACCGCCGGCGGTGAGTCGGTCCGTCTCCCATTGGGAGTCAGGGTCTCCGCGCAGGCAGGCGGTGAGGTCACCCTCACACCCAACTTCCCCGGTTTGCGCACGCCAGCAGGCCAGGCCGTCACCTTCGATGTCGAGATCGCCAACGGGACACCTGCCGACCTGGAGTTCGAGCTCACTCCCACCGCGCCCTCAGGGTGGAACGTCACCGCCGAGCTATCGGGTCAGGCACAAGCGTCTACAATCCAGGTCGAAGCCGGAGGCACAGCGACAATCAACGTCGAGGTGACGCCACCGTTCCAGGCCGAGGCGACGCAGTACCCGATCACCCTCGCGGCGACCGCTCCCGGCACCACGGTGGAAGCCGAGATGATCGTCGAAGTGGTCGGCTCATTCGCCCTCGAGATGTCGACACCCGACGATCGGCTGAACGCCGAGGTGACCGTGGGCAGCTCCAGCGAGTTCCAGATTCTCCTCACCAACTCAGGCACCGCTCCACTCGAGGAGGTCGTCGTCGGCGTGACTCCGCCCAGTGGATGGGAAGTGGGCTTCGACAACCAGACCGTTGCTGTCGCCCCAGGTGAGTCAGTGCCGGTGACCGCAACCATCACCCCATCGAACGAGGCGGTAGCCGGCGACTATGTGATCAGCTTCACCGCCACCCACGAGCAGGCCACAGCCGAGATGGAGGTGAGGACCACTGTCAGCCCATCGGCCGTCTGGGGCTTTGTCGGCATCGCCGTGATTGCGCTCACATTGGCCGGTCTCGCCTGGGTCTTCCGTCGTTTCGGCCGGCGCTGACATGAGCACGACCATCCGGAGCATGTCGTTGACCAAGACCTACGGGGAGCACACCGTCGTCGATCGGCTCAACCTCGAAATCGAAGCCGGTGAGGTGTACGGGCTGCTCGGGCCAAACGGAGCGGGCAAGACGACAACCATCCTCATGCTCCTCGGTCTGGTCGAGCCGTCGAAGGGCAAGATCGAGGTGCTCGGCATGGACCCCCGGCGCAACCCGCTGGAGGTCAAGAGCCGGGTCGGATACCTTCCCGACGCTGTCGGCTTCTACGACCCGATGTCGGGCCGGGAAAACCTGAGATTCACCGCCCGGCTCAACGGGCTGGAGGACTTCGAAGGCCAACTCGAATCGTTGCTGGAAACGGTGGGGCTCACCGAAGCCGCCGACCAGCCGGCAGGCGAATACTCACGGGGCATGAAACAGCGTCTCGGTGTCGCCGACGCCCTGGTCAAGACCCCGTCGGTTCTGATCCTCGACGAGCCGACCACGGCGATCGACCCCGAAGGCGTGGTCGAGATGCTGGCCCTGATCCAGAGGCTGGCCAAAGAAGACGGGGTCACGGTTCTTCTCGCCAGTCACCTCCTCCATCAGGTGCAGACAGTCTGTGATCGTGTGGCGATCTTCGTCCGCGGGAAGGTCGTGGCCCAGGGCACGCCACACGAACTGGCCGTCGTGGAGCAAGGAGGCCAAGTCAGGGTCGAGTTTCGATTGGCGGGAGACCCCGCCGTCGGTCGCAAGGTCTTGGAAGAAGTTGGGACCGTCTCCGAGATCGCCCCCGGACGGACGCCTGGTTCCTGGGTGGGTGACCTCGACGCAGGTGCCATCGCCGCCACGGTGAGTGGGCTGGTGTCCGAGGGCGCCGAGGTGATCGGCGTCCATCGACTCGATGAGGACCTGGAGTCGATCTACCGGCGCTATTTCGAGATTAAGGAAGAGGTGCCGGTATGACCGCCACGACCGTCGAGGGAGCCCCACTGGACAGCGTCGCGACCGAAAGACGACCGGGTGGATGGCGAGCGGTAGCGCGCAAGGAGATGGCCGATCACTTGCTGTCGGGTCGGTTCGTGGTCCTCATGGGGGTATTGGGGATCGCAACCGCCGCCGCGGTCTTCGCTGCCTCGGGTGGGATTCGCGACGTTGCTCCCAACGCCCAGGGCATCACTGCATTGTTTCTCAAGCTTTTCACCGTCACCGCCGACCCGGTGCCCTTCCCGTTGATCGTCTTCGTCGGATTCCTGGCTCCACTGCTCGGCATCATGTTCGGGTTCGACTCCGTGAGTGGCGAGAGGTCCCAAGGCACCCTGCCTCGGCTCCTCTCGCAGCCCATTCATCGCGACGAGGTGATCCTGGGGAAGTTCGTGGCCGGCCTGACGGTGGTGGCGATAATGCTCACCTCGCTAGTCCTGTTCGTGTCGGGCATCGGGATCTTCCGGCTCGGGGTGGTCCCCCAGCCGAGCGAGATCTCACGGTTGGCGGTGTGGCTGGTGTTCACCATCATCTACGTCGGGTTCTGGCAGGCCCTCGCCACTTTGTGCTCGGTTATGGCCAAGCGAGCGGCTACGTCGGCGATGATCCCGATCGGAATCTGGCTGGTGCTGACCCTGTTCGGGTCTTTCCTCTTCGGAGCCGTCGCCGGTGTCCTCAGCCCTCAAGACGGCTCGGATGCGGCTGAGCTCGCCTACCTGCGCACCACCCAGACCGTCTCCCAGCTGTCTCCGGTGACCCTGTTCCAGCAGGGGTCGACCGTCCTGCTCGACCCTGAGGTGCGCACAGTGGGGCTGGTCACCGTTGAGCAAGTCGATCGTGCCATCGTGTCTGAGCTCAACCTGACCCAGAGTCTGGCTGTGGTATGGCCCCAGATCGCAATTCTGCTGGCTCTGACTTCGGTGATGTTCGCCCTGGCCTACGTCGCCTTCATGCGCGACGAAGTCCGGGCCTGAATTGTGTCGTGTGCAGCTGACCACCGCCACGGTGGGGAGCTGCACACGGGAGCGCCCACACAAGTCCCGTGTGCACGCGACCACCGTGGCGGTGGGTACTTGCACACGTTCTATAGGCTTGGCGCATGGAAGAAGCACTGAAACCGGACGTCGTCGAAGAGGTGCCGGAGCCCAGCGAGCCGGAGCCGGAGCCGGAGCCGGAGCCGCCGGTATCGGAACCGACCAAGCTGATCCGGATCGCTTCCATG
>CAZRID010000148.1:0-7692 GCA_964600055.1 uncultured Acidimicrobiaceae bacterium | reverse complement strand
AGGCGCACCGGGCCGTTCGTCGAGGACGAGGACGCAGCCAGCGACGTCATCTGGCAGTCCTGAACTCGGCAAACGTCAGTGGTCGGGGCACTAGCGCCGGGAGTCCCTCGGTACTCTCCGCGCCGTGCTGCTCGCCGACCTCGTCGTCGTCTCGCAAGCTGTCTCTTCGACCCGGTCCCGGTCGAAGAAGATCGTGCTGCTCGCCGACACCCTGCGCCAACTCACATCCGAGGAGGCACCGATCGCCGTCTCCTTTCTCACCGGGAAACCACGTCAGAGCCGTCTCGGGGTGGGATGGGCCACCGTGTACGAGGTTGGCGCCTCGCCCGACGCTGAGCCCAGCTTGGAGATCCTCGAGGTCGATACCGTTCTCGAGACGCTGGCCGCCACCTCGGGACCCGGCTCAAAACAGACGAGACAGACACTTCTCACAGACCTCCTGGCCCGGGCCACCGGCGCCGAACAGAAATTCCTCCGCGGATTGATCCTGCGCAACCTGCGTCAGGGGGCGCTGGAAGGGGTGATGGCCGATGCGGTCGCTGCTGCACTCGGTGTCCCGGTCGATCGGGTGCGGCGCGCCGCCATGCTCGAAGGTGATCTGGTTGCTGTGGCCTCGAGGGCCCTGGCCGAGGGCCCCGACAGCTTGGGTCTCTCCACGCTCAGCGTGTTCACCCCGGTGCAACCGATGCTGGCCAAGACCGCGGCCACTGCCGGGGAGGCGGTGATCACTATCGGCACCGCCATCGTGGAGTGGAAGCTCGACGGGGCCAGGATCCAGGTCCATCGGGGTGGAGACCGGGTGGCCGTCTTCACCAGGAACCTGAGGGACATCACCGAAGGGGTGCCCGAGGTGGTGGCCTGTGTCCTCGAATTCGACGCCACCTCGTTCATCCTCGACGGCGAGATCCTTTTGCTCGGGCCGACCGGGTCACCCCAGGAGTTTCAGGATTCGATGAGCCGCTTCGGCTCCGAGGCGTCGGGTGGAGGTCCGGCTCTCACCGCCTTCTACTTCGACTGTCTCCATCTCGACGGAACCGACCTCATCGACGGCCCGCTACGGGAGCGTCGTCTCGCCCTCGTCTCGGCCCTTCCAGCCGGCTCCCTGGTCGGGTCGCTCACCACCGATGACCCGGCGGCGGCTGACCGGTTCTTCGCCGACGCGGTCGCGTCTGGCTACGAGGGAGTTGTGGTCAAAGACCCCGATCAGTCCTACGAGGCCGGTCGTCGTGGCTCGGGATGGTTGAAGGTGAAGCCGACCCACACCCTCGATCTGGTCGTGCTCGCTGCTGAGTGGGGATCAGGACGGAGACAGGGCTGGCTCTCCAACCTCCATCTGGGTGCCAGTGATTCCCGGGGTGGGTTCGTCATGCTGGGCAAGACCTTCAAGGGCCTCACCGACGAGATGCTGGAGTGGCAGACGGCCCGTTTCCTCGAGATCGAAGACCGTCGAAAGGGTCATGTCGTGTATCTGCGACCAGAGATTGTTTACGAGATCGCCTTTGACGGTGTGCAACGCAGCACCCGCTATCCGGGAGGGGTTGCCCTCCGCTTCGCCCGGGTGAAGCGATACCGCGACGACAAGGGCCCCCAAGACGCCGACACCATCGAGACGGTGCGCAGCTTCATGCGTGGCTGATCAAGACGATCGATCAGCCGTCCTTCTCCGACAGTCGTCGTAGCACCTCGTCGACTATCTGATCGATGTCGGGTCTCGCCTCGAGTTTCGCGAGCCGCTCCTCGTGGGCGGCATGATCGGTGCGGCCTTTGGCGACCAAATCGAATAGCGGCTTGATGAACTTCTTCCAGAACCAGGCGAAGTCATAACGGCCCGCCGGCCATCCTCCGGACTCGGGTTTGGAGCCAGAGGCCTCGACATAGTCCTCCCATGGCGACCAGGAGGGCGGCCCGGCGGACAGCTGATGGTCCTTGACGTATTCGGTGTGCTTGTTCGGCGGATGCACGGTGTCTCCTGTGTCGGCGATTCGGCTGAGCCCGATTGGCTTCTTGAGGTTGAAGGTGTCGTCACGGATCTGGGGCATGGGATTGGCCTTGCCGTCCCATTTCGGGTCCGGCTTGCGGTCGGGTGCCCATTCCCGGTGCCCGATCACCCGGGTGCGGGGATCCCATTCCAGATGACGGCAGATGGCGGCATTGGTCGCGATCAGGGCTTCCCGCTGGACGGCAACGATCGGGCTTCCATTGCCCAGGTGCTGGACTTCGATGTCGATGAACCACGGGTTGCCCGTGACCTTGGACTTGAGACCTGTAAGCGACGGGAGGGGACCGTCGGCTTGGACCACCTCCAGGATCAGGGGCGTGCCCTTGCCCGAGTCGAAGGCGTAACCGGCGTTGAGGACTACCACCACCCCGTTGGGGCGAATGGTCAGGTTGCACTTCGTCTGGAGAGCCTCGTTGCGGTAGAAGGGAGGGTCGGGGTAGTTGGGGATCACCTTCGACCCTGCGGTGTGATGGTTGATGATCCCCACCGGGTGAAATCTGTCGAAGTGCCGCATGGTCCGCTTCTTCCATCCGGTGTGCTCTTCGACGGTGAGCCCCTCGGCGAGAAGAATGTCGGCCAACCAGTCCATTTGCATTGAGGGGCCTCCGATTCTCCCGCCGAAGGATACGCCGATACGCCCCGGCAAAAGGCGAATTTTTGGACGGAATCAACCCAATTGCCAGAGGGCCGCCAGACCGCTCACCCACATGAGCTGGGTCATGGCCTCGGCACGTCTCAGACGGGTGTCGACTCTCGGCCACAGCCAGATGGTGACCGCTATCAATGGCAATACTGCCCCTGCCCAGATCCCGGCCAGATAGACGGCGCCTCCGATCCCGACCAGCAGAGGGACCACCGTGGTCCCGGCGAACACCCCCTCCGAGACCGCCATCGCCCGCAGCGTCGCCGGCCGGCCCCACCTGACTGCCGCGGTCTCAGTGCCGGCCAGGGTGTCACCTGGCACATCGCCCACTGACTTGAGCAACTCGCGGGGGAGGAGGAAGAGAGTCACCAAAAGGGCCGCCAGCCACACGGCTGGTGGCGTGGCGCCCGAGGTCCAACCACCCCAGAGGGCCGTGGCCCCGAACACGGCAGCTGCCCAGACGTGGCCGATCAGAGCCAAACGCTTCAGGAAGACCGAATAGATGATCCCGGCGAGGAGAAATCCGGCGGCCACGAACACCGCTCGAGGACCGATAGCGGCGGCGGAGGCCAACCCGGCGAATGAGGACAGACCGGCGACCGTCCAGGCCTGGTGAACGCTGATTCGTCCCGAGGGGAGTGGGCGATCGGGTCGATTCGCCCGATCGGCGGCGAGATCCATGATGTCGTTGACCGTGTTACAGGCCGCCACGGTGAACAACACAGCTAGCGCTGCAGTGAACCTGTCCCTATTCACACCGGGGACACCACTCAGATGAGAGCCGAGCACCGAAACCGCGGTAGCCCCCAGACAAGCCGCGGGCCGGACTAACTCCAGTGCCGGGCTCATCTGGCGGCGGCCGATTCCACCGTCCAATGTGAGCCCGGTTCGGGCCGGGGGCGGAAGATCCATCGGTAGGTGGCGAAGGGCAGCACATAGCAGGCGATGGCAGCGGCCAGTGCCCATCCCGGCAGCCGCGGCCCGAGGAGGAGGAACAGTGGCATCAGCACCAGGATCAGATGCCGAGCACCAAGCACTAGTTGCCTGTGACGCTCGGTCGCCCTCGCCGCCAGCACCAGGAACACCGTGGAGAGAGCACCGGACGCACTCATGGACAGGATGAGGAGCCAACCGGGCGACTCGACCCAGCCCCGAGCAATTGGGAGAAAGGGAAGCCCAACGGTCACCCCCTGCAATCCGAGGGCGTATCCCAGATACAGGCCTTCGAGACGGACCCCGCCACCGGGGTCGACCCTGGCCCCGAACCACGTGGCCGTGGTGAGGGCACCGTGCAGCCGGTCGTTGGCCAGGTCGCGGATGCTTCCATGCACCCCGTTGGCAAGGAGGATGAAGACCAGGAAGTAGGCGGCCAGGACCATTGTCCAGCCTGTGGTCTCGCCGACCAGATCGGCGGCAAGCCATCCGAGCGCAGCCCAGGCCACCCCTTGAACCAGGTCGGTGAGCGGCGGGATCGGACATCTCTTCCCCCACACGTCATAGATGGTCACGGCTCCGAACAGGACTGCGAGCGTGGCGAACTCGCTTCGCCCCCCACCCATCGAGGCCACCAGTGATGTGCTCACCGGGACCTGGAGCAAAGCCAGGGTGAGGGCCCAGCCCGGTGAGACCAGACCCATTACAAGTGGCGTCCCGGCCCGCCTCGGATCCGTGCGATCGACGTGGAGGTCGACCACGTCGTTGAGGAGATAGGCGAAGAGGTGGAAGGAGACGGCGACAGCCACCAGACCGGGCACCAGACCGATCGTGAGCGGCTCGAGGGCGGTGGCTGCCCCCAACAGCACCATGGTGACCGAGGCCCCTAGCGTGTCGGCTCTGATGAAGCGGGCGAACAGGACCGGTGACACCTTCGAGTTGCGAGGTTACTCCGCACCGCCCAGACAACTCTGTTTGAGTTAGGGGCGACGACCAATAGGCCACGACGGTGGCCACTTCTCGAGGAGATGATCCATGGCGTCGTTTCAGCATCAAGCTCCGAGCGCCGGCATCACCGAAATCCGGGTACACGGCGTCGGCGGCACGTCGCCGGTGGCGATGTTGGGTCGGTCGGACCTGGTGCAGGTGGCCGGGGATGAGATATCCGGGTTCTATCGAAGCACCGCCACCGATGCCGATCGGACCTTGGAGGCATACTCGTGGGGCGGGCTCACCGCCAGCTCTGCCTCTCGGGCGCTTTGGGTTCTGCTGCTTCCGTTCAGCCTGGTCAACATCGCCGGCTGGATGATCGAACCGGTCCGGGACCGAACGCCCCGGTCGTCCGGTGATGGGTTCTTTGCCTGGCTCGACGCCACCGTCTCCCGGTTGGGAAACCGTCTCCCCAAGGGCACCTCCAAGAGGCTGGCCGGCTTCCAGCGGTGGCTGGTCCATCTCCTAGCCCTGGCCTTCACTGCCACCTATGTGCAGTTGACGGCATATGTGGCAGTGGACCTCTTCGCCTATCAGTGTGGCGGCGACGTCGACTGCCAGGCTCGTCTTCCCTTGGGTGAACTGCTCGGCGCCGGTCCCCAGGTGGGGCGGCGTCTGGTGATCGGGATGGCGGTGCCGGTTGCCCTGCTCGTCCTCTTCCTCTTCCTCGCCCGACGAAGCCGGCTGACCTATGAGTCGTTTCGCCCTTTCGACGGGGCCGAAAGACCGGAGGATGAGGATCTCTCACCTCTGGAGGATCCCCTGGTCTGGGATCATGTCGAGTACCAGAGGGTGATGGCCAGGCTCCACGCCTCGGCCTGTGTCGGCGTCCTGCTGGTCACTTTTTGTGGAACCGTCCGCCAACTCACCGCCGGGGATGAAGGGGCCCAATCGATCATCCAAGGGGTGGGGCTGGCCGTGGGCGCCTTGTTGAGTCTCGGCTCGATTCTTCGCCTGAGTTGGATCGCCTCGCGCAAGGACGAAGAGGATGGGGGCTGGAATCGGGTCACCACTGTGGGATTCTGGGTGGGATGGGCGCTCCTGGCGGTGGTGCTGGGCGCAGCGTGGGGTCTGGAGCCCGAGAGATCCCTCGACTCGATCGACTGGTTCTCTCTGGCCCCGCTGACCCTGCTCACTGTTGCCATCGGCATCGGGTTTGTCCTCGCCGCCTCACAAGCTCTGCGCTGGGTGGCCGAGCGCTATCTCCAAACCGATCAGTTCCTGGTGGTGTTGGGGGCGCTGGCGGTGGCGCTGTTCCCCCGACCGGCGGTGTTGGCCGGTGTTGCGGTGGTCCTTCTCGCCCTCAACGTGGCGGCGCCGCCTGCGGAGGGACGGGGGACGGCCCTTTGGGACCTGGGGCTCCTCGGATTGCTCGCCGCAGCCGGTTGGGTGGCCTCCGAGGTGCTGGACCAACCAGCCTACCTATGGGCGGGGGTGGCGATCTCCGCGGTGGTGGCCGCCTTCCTGTGGCTGGCGCGACGACCCGAAGACGGGTTTCGCTGGGCGGCCACCGGGGCGGTTGGCGCCTTTTCCGCCATCATCCTTCTCGGGATCTTCTCCGGCCTCATCGTGCGCACCGCGACATGGCTTTCGGATGACGACTTCGAAATCGTCTATCCCGGCTTCTACCAGTGGGCGGTGGTGGCGGTGACCCTCACCTTGGTGGTGGTTCTTATCGCTCTGGCGCTGTTCGGCTTGAGATCGGTCGCGGTCAACCTCACCTCATGGCGTGATGAGGTAGAAGGGCGGCTCGGTGATGCCGGCTACCCGTCCGAGTCGATGAAGCACATCGTCGGGAAGACGATTCTGATCCGTGGTGCGGTGGAGACGGCTCGGGCCGTGGACGTCATGATCACCTTGGCCGGCACTGTCCTCTTCGCCGCCGGGCTTTCCGGCGTCATCGGGATGGTCCGTACCGGCGGCTCATTTGCCGGCTGGTTCGACCGGCCCTTCCCTGAGGAATGGGCCTGGCTTCTCGACATGGCGGGCTGGCTGGCGGTGGCTGCGGTGGTGGGGGCCTATTTCACGGTGCGATCGGGGTTGCGCAGCGAGGCGACACGGCGCAAGATCGGGATGGTCTGGGATGTGGCCAGCTTCCTTCCCCGCACCTTCCATCCCCTGGCGCCACCCGCCTACGCGGCCAGGGCCGTGCCCGAGATCCAAGCCCGGGTCCGCGAAGCGGTCGGAGAGGGGGGCCGGGTGATCCTGGCGGGCCACAGCCAGGGGTCGGTGATTGCCGCCGCCGTCATCGCCTCCCTCCCCGAGGAGATAGCCAGGAGCACGGCCCTGGTCACGTATGGCAGCCCGCTGGGCAAGTTCTACCGGCCCTACTTCCCAACGGCTGTCACCGATGACCTGGTTCAGCGGTTGGCGGGAAAGGTGGGGCCGACCCGAGAGGGCGACGAACTCCTCTACTGGGTCAACTTCTATCGGAGAACCGATCCGATCGGGGGTCCCGCCTTTCGCGATGGGGAGCTCGGACCGCGTCGGATGCCGGAAGGCCTGGCCGAGTTGCTCCAAGACCTGGGACGGCAGACGTCTGCGGGCGACGTCGAGCTGGAGGATCCCTGGGAGCAAGAGGTGATCCCTTACCGGCCTCTCCCCAAGCTGAGGGTGCACTCGGGATACGAGTCGGATCCAGCCTGGATCGGATGCATCGAAAAGCTGACTGGGCTGCTTTGACCTGAGTCCAGGATCGAGAAGGTGAGGGAAGGTCTAAGTCGGAGACGACTCGGTCGGAGGGTCCTCGAAGTAGCGGAGATCGATCACTTCCTGGTGATCCGTGAAATGTTCCCAGCAAGGCTCACAGAACATGATTCGCCACCGGATAGCCGTGCCGGAACCGCCCACGATGAACTCGCCGCGGTCCATCTCGCTCCCATGCTCACAGTTGGCCGTGAGCTCGGCGATCGCCGAGATTCGGGCAGACACGTTCGAGGGCTCGCGAGTTTCCGATCCTCGTACCAGTCTGGTATCAGCGGGAGAAGCCATGTGACTATTCACTCGGCGCATTTGACCACGGACCGAAGCAACTTCTGAGGACTTCCACCGACCGGTAGCCTTGTCATCCCGGCCCAGGCAAGCGGACTAAGCACGGATTCCAAGACGCAAGCCGGCCGACAAGGTC
>CAZRID010000147.1:0-7713 GCA_964600055.1 uncultured Acidimicrobiaceae bacterium | reverse complement strand
TGTTTCGAATCGGATCGGTGGGAGTGGTCCTGCTCATCTGGGAGCTTTACGGCCGTGCCCAAGAGACGACCCTCTTCTTCGTTCCCTTTACGTCGGTGGTCGGCGCCCTCTGGGAATTGGCTCAGACCGCAGAGTTCTGGGATGCCTACCGCCAGACGTTCATACCATTCATCTGGGGATGGCTCCTGTCTCTCGCAGTCGGGATCGTCCTGGGTTTGCTCATCGGCAGATTTCGCGCATTCGACGCCCTGACCAAGCCGTACGTCACCTTCCTGAACGCTCTTCCAATCTCGACACTGGTCCCCATTGCGGTAATCCTGCTCGGGATCGGTTATGCGTCCCGGATCCTGATCGTCTTCCTCTTCGCCGTGATCGAAATCACGCTCAACACGGCCGCCGGAGTGCGCTACGTGAACCGGGACCTGGTGGAGATGGGTGAGTCGTTCAACGCACCACAGTGGCGACTGTTTCGCAAGGTGATCTTCCCCGCTTCCCTCCCCGGGATCATGGCCGGGGTCCGCATCGGGACTGGACGGGCGGTTGTGGGCATGGTTGTGGTCGAGATCCTGCTCGTCGCTGTGGGCATGGGTCGGCTCATCCTCCGCTACCGCGGACGTTTTCAGAGCGCCGAGCTCTTCGCAGTCGTCTTGGCACTAATCATCTTCGGGATACTTCTCCAGATGGTGGCTCAGCGAATCGAACGTCGCGCTTCGAGATGGAAGTACGAGATGGACCAGACGCTTTGATCGAGATACAAGAAATCGGAAGACGTTTCAACACCAGGGATGGAGGCTCGTTCGAGGCGTTGAAGGACGTCAGTTTCTCGGTCGGAGACAAGGAGTTCTTCTCCATCATCGGGCCCAGCGGATGCGGAAAGACCACGCTCCTCAAGATGGTCGCCGGACTGGTCAAGCCGTCGTCGGGCAGAATCATCATCGACGGCCAGGCGGTGACTGGCCCCGGCAACGACCGAGCGATGGTATTTCAGCATTTCGTGCTCTTGCCCTGGGCCGACGTTCTCACCAATGTCGGATTCGGTCTCGAAATGAGGGGTCTAACTCGCAAAGAGAGCCGGGAGGCGGCCACGCCGTTCCTCGATCGCGTGGGCCTGACCCAGTTCGCAGAGCATTACCCACACGAGCTCTCAGGTGGAATGCAGCAAAGAGTCGGATTGGCCAGGGCGTTGGCGGTGGGTCCGGACATCCTCTTGATGGACGAACCCTTCGGGGCTCTCGATGCCCAAACCCGTCAGCTGATGCAGGAGGACCTGATGCGTCTCTGGGATGCGGAACAGAAGACGGTCATCTTCGTAACCCACAGCATGGATGAAGCTGCATATCTGTCGGATCGTGTCCTGGTAATGGATACCCATCCCGGGGGCGTGAGGGAAATCCTCGACGTTCCCCTTCCGCGGCCTCGAGATGAGAGCGTCAGGCGGACCCCTGTGTTCAATGAGCTCACCGCCCACATGTGGCATGAGCTTCGCGGAATGATGGGGGATCCCACGGCCCCGGCTCCCGAGTGAACCGATGAAACGTCTCAACAAGCAGAATCAATATCGTCTCCTGTCGCTGCTCGGCCTTCTCGTCGGGCTGGCTATCTGGGAGATAGTCGGGCGTCTTGAGCTGTCGCCGGCGTTCCCACCAGTGACTGCGGTCCTGAGTGCGGTGGTCGAGGTATGGACCAGTCCACGATTTCTTGACGCTCTGAGGGAAAGCTTGATCAGCATCGCACTGGCACTTCCTCCCTCGATCGTGTTTGGCGTCGGATTCGGGCTGCTGATCGGGCGGTACAAGCCGGTTGAATGGGTCTTCGACCCGCTGGTGAACACATTCCTCTCCCTGCCTCTGGTGGCTTTGATCCCGGTGTTGTTTCTCATCTTCGGGCTGGGCCGGGGAAGCATCCTGGCAACCATCGTCATATACACCTTCTTCATCATTGTGGTAAACACCGCGGTAGGGGTACGAACCACGGATCCCCAAGTCGTGGAGATGGCCACCTCTTTCGGTGCAACCGAGCGCCAGGTAATGAATCGGGTCGTGCTTCCCTCAGCCTTGCCCCTCACCTTCGCGGGTATCCGCATCGCGACCGGGCGGGCAATCAGAGCGGTGATTATCGCGGAACAGGTGATCGGACTGATCGGACTTGGGGGCCTGGTCCAACGGCTCGGTGGAGCATTCGCCGTCGAGCAGCTCTATGCCGTCGTGTTGTTCATTGGACTGTTCGGGCTTGTGAGTATGGAGACCGTGTCGGTGGTTGAGCGAAAGGCCCTGCCATGGATTGTCGCTCAGGAAGAAGCTGAACCTGCATTCCAAGGTGCGTGACACGGTCCAGTTACCAGCGACTGGTGGTGCGAAGCTGAGCGCCCACATGGAGGCGGCAAGATCCGCAATGGAAGGATTCCAATGACCGGGATTATCGACCTGCATGTCCACTTCTACACGGATACCTATCTCGCGGCGGTCGAGACCGCGCCCACCACTACCGTCTATCGGCGGGAACACGACGGGCGGTTTGTCTGCAGCTGGCGCAGCGGTGTAGCCCTGACCGTTCCCCAGCCCCACCCGGGTGTCGCTCAACGCCTGGAGATGATGGACCAAGCTGGCATCCAGACCCAGGTGCTCTCTATCCCGTCCCCCAGCACCTACTTCCTGGAGGGTGAACCCGCAGATACCCTCTCCCGCACTGTGAACGAGGAATTCGCCGAGCTATGTCGGGACCACCCGGATCGATTCAGAGCACTAGCCGCAGTGCCCATGCATCAGCCAACCCGGGCCTTGGCCACTCTCGACCACGCCCTCGACGACCTCGAGCTGTCAGGGATCATGATCCTGACCAACATCGACGGAACACCTTTGGACCACCCCAAATTCGAACCGTTTTGGGAAGCAGCCAACGAGCGCGGACTTCTGACCTATGTACATCCCACGGTGCCGGACGCCGAGCACCTCGACGACTTCGCCCTGGCCATCGGAGTCGGGTTCCTCGCCGACACCAATCTGGCTCTGGCCCGTCTCTCATACTCCGGCGTGTTTGAGCGATACCCTCGGATCCGGTGGGTGTTCTCACACTTGGGTGGCACGTTGCCCTTCATGCTTCCCCGACTCGACAACTACTACCGCCAATTCCCTGAGTGCCGTAAGAGGGCGCCACGACCTCCGACCGAGTACATAAGCATGCTCACCTTCGACACCGCCAGCACCCACCGCCCCGCCATTCGATGTGCCGTCGACACCCTCGGCCTGGACCGGCTCGTCTTCGGAAGCGACTATCCACACGTGCCCGGTGGGGTCGGTCCATACATCGAAGCCCTCGATGAGGTTGCCGCAAGCGATGAGGAGAGGGAGCATTTGTTCTCGGGAAGGGCACGTCGACTCCTAGCGGGAGATACGGTCTAGGTAGGCATATGTGCGGTCCTGCCCTCATTGATGATGACACCCGGCGACGAATTGCCGCCTTCAAGGCGGTCAGCGGTCAGCCTTCCGAGAGCCCTTTCGGTCCGGATGACGAGGTGGGGATGCTCAACCTCCTCACTCCAGACGTGGCCCGTGAACAGCTCGCACGCGCCGACGGCGGCAAGATCTTCGACCTCTCAGTCGATCTGTTCATGGGCATGCCCACCTGGACCGCCGGCGGTGAACCACCGTACAGCATCTGGATGGTGCACACGCCGCGAGGATCCGTTGTTGACGACCCGATCGGAGTGGGGCCCGAACAGAACAACCACGTGGCGTGGTCGGCCGATGCGGTGTCAATGTTCACTCACTGCGGCACTCATATCGACACTCTTAATCATTTCGGATACTCCGGCCGGATATGGAACGGGTTCACTGCCGACGATCACCTCGGAAGTCTCCATTGGACCGTTGCGGGAGCGGACCGATTGCCCCCCGTCATCGGCCGAGGCGTCATGGTGGACGTGCCCGCTGCGCTCGGCGTCGAAGTCCTGCCCGACAGCTTCGCCATCGGCTCCGACGAGCTGAAAGGCGCCCTCAGCCGTCAAGGCAGTGACCTCCGCCCAGGCGACATCGTGATGGTGAGGACAGGCCGGATGCGCCATTGGCCCGATCCAGCTGCATACCTTCCACGTGAACCCGGCCTCAATCGTGAAGGGGCCGCGTATCTCGCCGAGGCAGGAGCCTCCTTGATAGGTAGTGACAACATCGCGGTAGAGCAATTGCCCTCGGAAGACCCAGAAAACTGGATGACTGTTCACACCTACCTGCTGGCCGAAGCTGGAGTCCCAATCGCGGAGGTGGTAAATCTCGAGGAGCTCGCCGAGGAGCAAGTACACGAGTTTGTCTTCATCGGTGCCAGCTTGCGGCTCCGAGGAGCCACCGCCGGACCGATTCGGCCCCTCGCCCTACCTATTCGCTGATCGTTTCATCGCAGAGCCGGAGTGCTGATCACTAGAAGTGTGGCCTCCTTCGCGCTTCGGTTCCTCACCTCGTGTCGTTCTCCTGGAGAGAAGACAGCTGCATCGCCCGGCTGCAAGTCCGAGGTCATCGATTCCCCCGCCACGGTGATGGTCCCGGTCATTGCGACATAAACCTGCGACGCCCCTTCGTGAACGTGAGGCTCGGCGAACCCACCGGTTTCGATGGTCCCGTGCCAGACGCTCACGTCTTCGATCCCGCCGCACTCGCGGCCCACAAGCAGCCGATTGACCACACCAGCGTGCCCCGCCGGCTCGTACTGCTCGCACTGCTCGAACCGGATCACGTTCATTGCTTCCTCCTGTTCAGGTCAACGGCGGGGGATAGGAGACCGGCTTATCAGCGCATGCCTGTCGTGGTAGCCGATCGCGAGCGGGGATCGCGAGCGCCCCAGGACCCCGTCGTGACCGTGGACAGGAAGGAGTCGAGCGCCGCATTGAACAACGCTGGTTCCTCGAGATTCAATGTATGTCCGCTCTTGGGGAACACCATGAGCCCGGCGCTCGGGATGATCCTTTTCAGCGCTACGGACGTGTCGAGCGCGCCATCGTCCTCGTCGCCCACCAGGATGAGCAGGGGAACCGACATCTCGCTCAACTGACTAGAGAAGTCGAACAGAGACGGCCGTTCCTTCTGGAATCCCCGCATCGTCAAAGCGGAACCCAGACTCGAGTGTTGCGCTAACGCCGCCGCGAACTCTTCATGTCCGAGCGGATCCTTGTTTTGGAATTGCACCCTGGCTGGGCCAACCGAGTAACGGATGGCAACATCAGCGGCACCCTCCTCCTCGAAAGCCTTTGCGATAACTTCGCACTCCTCCCTGAAGGCGTCTCGGTCTTCATATGCTGCTCCATAGCCAACGCCGGCGATGACTGCCGATTTCACGAGCTCTGGTGCTTGGAGGGCGAGGTGGAGGGCGCAAAATCCCCCCATCGACAGACCAACTAAGTGCGCGGACTCGACTTCCAAGGCTCGTAGGACATCAAGGGCGTCCTGGACCGCGTGCTGCTGCGAGTACGACGCGAGGTGATCAGGTACCGATGAGGGCAGATAGCCCCGCGCTGAGTACGTGATGCATCTGAAACGGCGGGCGAATTGACTTAACTGGGGCGTCCAACTCCGATGATCGCCGGCAAACTCGTGGATGAAAAGAATCACCGGGCCTGATCCCGTCGCCTCAACGTGCAGGGAGACACCGGCGTCGATCGATGACTCCACACGCTGGGTCCGCATTCTGATATATGGTACACCAGGCCTCAGGACCTGATGTGATTCCAGTTAGGGAGCCAACGCCTTGTGAGCCTCGAGGATGTGACGGCTGGTCGCGGCGGCAGCCCTCTCGCCATCTTTGGCACGCAGCGCATCGATGATCTCCTCATGCTGGCGGACGGACTCCTTCAGCGGTCGATCCACGTGGGGGCCGCCACCGAGTGTTCGCCAAAGGAGATTCAGCTGGGCAAGGAGCACAGGTGAGCCGGTCAGCTCATAGATGCGGAAATGGAATAGGCGGTTGGCAGTCTGACTGGCCTCGGTATCTTGGCTTTCCGCCAGCAGCCGGTTGAGTTCCATGAGCTCCTGGATCGCATCATCGGTGACGTACTGGGCGGCTAGTGAGGCACCAAGGCTTTCGAGTGCGGCTCGGATAAGCGCGTTCTCGTAGAGCCGCGAATCCTCGGATCGGACAACGACAGACGCGCGGTGAGGTTCGGTGACAATGTAACCTTCCCCCTCCAGGCGTCTGAACGCCTCGCGGACCGGGGTGGGGCTTACTCCGAGCATCTCGGCGACGTCCCGCTGACGTAGATGAGTTCCCGGTTCGAGATCGCCGGCCTCGATCATCCGCTTCAGCGCGTCAGCGACCAGGTCCGACTTGCTTTGGTACTGGACATATGTGGTCGGTGGAGCCGCGCTGATGGCAATATGATATACCAGTCTCCTGCTCTCAGCCGGACGGTGCCACGTCATGACCTTTGTCGTTAGCCAGCCCTCACCCGCGGTTGTCCAGGTTCTTCTGGACCGCCCCGCCTCTCGCAATGCCATCAATCTGGAAATGGTGCATGGGCTTGGCCAGGTCATCAGCAATCACGAGGCGAGAGTGATCATTCTTGGCTCCACCAGCGATGAGGCTCTATCGGCCGGCGTGGACCTGAAGCTTTCTGACTCCGATCGTGCTGAGGTGAGCAGGAAGCTGTATGGGCTCTATGAGATGATGAGGAACACGGAAGCCATCGTCGTCGTGGCACTGTCGGGCTATGCAATCGGCGGTGGCGCACAACTATTGCTTGCATCGGACTTTCGGATCGCGAGTCCCGATGCCACCATCCGGTTCAGAGGACCAGGACACGGTTTGGCGGTGGGCGCGTGGGGCCTGCCCAGCCTGATCGGAAGAGGAAGGGCGATCGACCTGACGCTGACGATGCGTCCCATTGCGGCGGTCGAAGCTCGAGCCATCGGCCTCATAGAACGGATCGACGATGAACCCCTCCGGTACGCAGCCGGTTTCGCACAGGAGATCACTCGCCTTTCGCCATCCGCCGTGGCGGCTGTCAAAAGAATCATCGGGATCCCGGATCCGATCGAGGCTCTGAAGGCCGAACGAGACCACAATGATGGCTGGGATGGGGCCATCCCAGCCGAGTCTGAAGATGGGCCAGACCTCGCTCGATAACCCGACTCCGTCACCCGAGATGCTGGCGGCCTGGTCGACCCACATCGGCCGCCGGATCCGGGATGCGGCGGCGCTGCGGAGGGAGCTGACCGCGGGGCAGACCCTTCATGGTGCGTTCTCGGCCACCTCGCGCCGCTTTCCCGATGCCAAGGCTCTGACCATTGATGGGATCACACTCACCCACCACGAGGTGGAGGAGGAGTCGGCTCGCGTGGCCGCTCTCCTTACCACTTGGGGCATCCACCCTGGTACCAGAGTGACGATGGTGGCGGACTCCGACATCTCAGTCGTCACCGCCTATCTCGGGGCCCTGCGGGTCGGCGCCGTGGTCACCTTCGCCCATGCTTCGTACACGGTTCCGGAGCTTGCCAGCGTGCTCGCCGTCAGCAATGCAGATGTGGCCATGGCTACCGGGGACTCGCTGGTCCACTTGCTCGAGGCGGAATCCGATTGTCGTGTGATTGGGCTCGAGACGTCCGACAGGAAGGCGGTGACAGACCTGCTCGCCGATAGGGACCCTTCAACCCAGCCGCCTTTCGTAACCGATGGCGATGCCACGGCAATCCTCGCTATGACTTCGGGAACTACCGGTGAGCCAAAGCTCGTGCC